>NZ_RJKN01000005.1:343901-359243 GCF_003751265.1 Pseudokineococcus lusitanus | reverse complement strand
GGCCTTCCTCCACCGGTACAACCATCACCGACCCCACTCCGCCATCGGCAAGGTCCCGCCCATCACCAGGTTGATCAACGTCCCTGGGCAGTACAGCTAGACGGGCTCCGGCTGGTCCGGCCCCGGGGCGAGGACCGGGCCGGGGCCGGCGCCGTCGGTCGCGCCGACGTCGTCGTGCTCGCCCGTGCGGGCGGCCGGCGGCGCGACGGGCGGGACCGGGGGCCGCAGGCCGTAGTGGCGGTAGAGGCGCTCCTCGTCCGCGACGTCGACGCGGTCGCAGACGCGGCAGGCGGGGGCGCCGGCGACCTGCGCGGCCGTGGCCTCCACCCGGACGACGCCGCGGGCGCAGGTGGCGCCCGCCAGCGGCACGAGGGCCAGCGGCGGCGCACCGGGCGCCGTCGGGGCGGCCCGGACCGCGGCCCACGTGGGGCGGCCGGTGCGGTCGTCGAAGTAGAGGTCGACGACGGGCCCGAGGTCGTGCCCGTCGCTGCTCGTGACCGCGGCGCGCGAGAGGACCAGGCCGTGGTCCTCGGTGAGGGGGGACGCCATCGCGGTGCTCCTCGTCCCCGGCCGCCGGGGCCGCGCCCCGGGGCGGGCCGCCGACGCCGGTCGGTGGGTGGTGGTCGCGGGTGCTGCGGGAGACGCCCGGGGGCGGGGGGCAGGGCTCCCCGGGGTCGAGGGAGGTCATCGACGGCCCGCGGCAGCCGCTGAGCCGCCCCCGCGCCGGAGGTCAGCCGTTCGGCCGACGCCCGGGGGCCGGCCGGCGGCGGGTCAGCGGCGCTCGGCCGGCACCGGGTCCTCCGCCGGGGCGGCGTCGTCCGCGCGGGGGGCCGCGGCGCGCGCCGGGCGGCCGCGGCGCCGGTCGCGGCGCCCACGGCGGTCCCGTCGCGGCAGGGCCTCGAGCAGCAGGAGCAGGAGGACGGCGAGGACGAGGCCGCCCGCGGCCGCGGGCAGGACGACGTCGAGGACGAGCGCCCGCAGGCCGGGCTCGCCGACCGGGCCGGTCGAGGTCGTCCGCGCGGTGTCGGCGGCCGTCTGCTCGGCGCGGAGGTCGTCGAGGTCCTCCTGGGCGCCCTGAAGCCGGGACTCGGCGACGTCCTGCTCGCCCTCGAGGGTGTCGAGCTCCGCCAGCAGCGGGGCGAAGGCCTCGAGCCCCGCCTGCGCCTCCTCGGCGGCGTCCTCGAGCGCGCCCGTGCCGTCGCCCCGCGCCTCGGCCGAGGCCGTCTGGGTGCGGAGGCTGTTCATGAGGGACAGCTGCGAGGAGTAGGCCTGCCGCGGGTCGGCCACGCCCTCGTCGGCGCCCACGGCGCTGACCCGCGCGCTGGCCTCGGCGAAGCGGCCGCGGGCGGCCTCGAGCTGGTCCTCGGCGATGCGGACCGGCTCGCCGAAGAGCTCGTCCGCGGTCGCGGCCGTCACCTCGGCGAGCACCGCCGGCACGACCGCGTCGGCCTCCGCCGGGGCGGTCCCCCGCGGCGCCTCGAAGCGGACGAGGACGCGGGACGAGCCGGCCGCCCGTCGCACGTCGAGCCCGTCCTCGACGACGGCGAGGTCGAGGCCGGTGGCCTCCGCGGCCGCACGGCGCACCGTCGGGCCGGTGGCGGCGGAGAGGTACGCCTCGACGTACTGGTCGGTCCCCGAGCTGCCCGGGAAGAGGCCGCCGGGGGTGCCGACGAGGGCGGGGACCTCGACGGTGGCGGTCGCCCCGCGCGGCTGCGGCTGGGTGCTGACGAGCCACACCGCCACGCCCGCCGCGAGCAGCGGCAGGAGCAGGAGGAGGGGCAGGCGCCACCGCCGGGCCCGGAGCCACTCGCCGATCTCCACCCGACCTCCTCGGTCCTGCGCCGTCACCGGACGGCACCGGGCCGGGGCCGCGGTGCGCGGGCGGCCGTACGGCCGCCGCCGGGCAGCGTACGGGCGCGCACCGACCGCGGTGCTCGGTCCCGGACGCTCCTCCGGGTGACGCTCCCCGGCCCGGACGGTCAGCCCGGGGCCGGTCCCCCGGGGGGCGGTCCCGGCCGGCGGGCTCCCCGGCGCCGCAGCCGCCGGGTCGCCGCCGCCGCCAGCTCGCGGTCCTCGGGGGGCAGGCCCGCGAGCAGCAGCACCGCGGCGAAGGTCAGGAGGACCGCGGGCCCGGTGACGAGGACGGCGCCCGCCCAGGCGGCGTCGAGCAGGCCCTCCGGGCCCGCGACGGCACCGGCGAGCCGGCCGGCCGGGACGGACACGAGCGCGCCGGCCGCCGTCGCGCCGGCGAGGCGCAGGCCGCCCTCGGCGCCGGCCCGCACGCCGACCGCCGTCCGGGCCAGCACGAGCTTGACGGTGTTGCCGACGACGAGCGCCACGGCCCACGCCACCGCGGCGCCGAGCGCCCCGTACCGGGGCACGAGGACGAGCACGAGGACGACGTCGCCGACGAGCACGGCCACGTTGACGGCCATCGACAGCCGCACCCGGCCGGCCATCGTCAGCAGCGCGGTGCAGGGTCCGGCCGCCGCCGCGACGAGGTGGCCGACGAGCAGCACGAGCGTCACGGGCGCGGCGGCCGCGTACCCGCCGCCGAAGACGCCCAGGAGGTCCTCCGGGTGGCGGGCGACGACGACGGCGGCCGGCAGGGCGAGCAGCAGCGTCCAGCGCGTCGCGGCGGCGTAGACCCGGGCGGCGCCGGCGCGGTCGCCGACGTGCAGCAGGTGCGCGAGGTGGGGCGAGGCCGCGCCGACGACGGGCGGGGCGGCGAGGACGACGAGGGCGGCCAGGCGCGTCGCCACCGCGTACGCGCCGACCTCCTCCTGGGTGGCGAGCGCGCCGAGGAGGAGGACGTCGGCCCACACGAGGCCGGTCGCCGCGACCGACGCCACCCAGCTGACGACCGCGAAGGACAGGACCGAGCGCACCTCGACGACGCGCCCCGGCGCCGGGGCGGCCCGGCGCGTCCAGCGGCGCAGGACGAGCAGGGCGACGACGGCGCCGGACCACCCCGAGACGACGAGGACCGCCACGGCGCCCGTCGTCCCGGCGCCGAGGGCGAGGGCGAGCGCGGTGAGCCCGAGCCGCAGCAGCGGCTCGGCCACCCGCCCCACGAGCGTGTGCGCCCGCTGCGTCCGCCACCCCTGCGTCGCCGACAGCGCCGCCTCGGCCAGCACGGCCCCGGGCAGGGCGAGCGCGACGAGCCGCAGCAGCGGGACGAGCGCCGGGTCGCCCAGCACCCCGGCGAGCAGGGGCGCGGCGAGGCCGAGGACGAGCGCGCCGGCGAGGGCCAGCGCGCCGCTCGTGCCGAGGCCGAGGAGCAGGAGGCCGCGCAGGCGGGCGCCGTCGCCGTCGGCGAGGTGGACGGCGGCGAACCGTGTCAGCGCGGCGCGGAAGCCCGCGAGCGCCAGGAGGACGAGGAGCGACTGCGTGGCGACGGCGGTCGTGTACCGGCCGACGTCGAGCGCGCCCTGCCGGGCCACGAGGACGACGAGGAGGAGGAGCGCGCCCTGCGAGCACAGCGCGCCGACGAGGGCGAGCCCGCCGCCGCGGCCCGCGCGCGCGACCGCGCCCCCGGGCGGTGCCTGGTCACCCGGCGACCCCGCCGACCGCCCCGCTCCCCCGACCGGTCGCCCCGCTCCCCCGACGTGCGACCTCATCGGGGCGTGGGCGCGCTCCCACGGCCCGATGAGGTCGCGCGTCGGGGAGGAGGGGGCGGGGTCACGGCGCGGGGGCCGCGGGGTGGTCGGCCCGGGGCCCGGGGCCGGCGGTCCCGGTCGCAGCGGTCTCGGTGACGGCAGGACCGGCGGCGGTGGCCGTGGTGGGAGGGAGGGCCGCGGGCACGGGGGTGACGAGCCCGCGCGCGAGGGCGCCGGCGCAGGCGGCGAGGGCCACGACGTACCAGAGCACGACGACGCCCGTGACGAGGTTGGCCGCGGCGCTGGCGACGACGACCGCGGCGCCGACGGCCGTGGCGGCCGCCGCCGTCGCGTGCTCGAGCGACGTGCGCGGCCCGCCGGGACGGCGGGCGCCGAGGGCGCGCAGGTCGCGGCCGGGCGCCGTGGCGCGCAGCGCGGCGAGGCCCGTGCCGACGAGCGCGGCCATGACCGCGGCGTGCGCGAGGAGGCCGAGGACGCCCGTCTCGACGAGCGCGCGCAGGTAGTCGTTGTGCGGGAGCTTGCCCGCGTCGGTGAGGGCCCGGACGCCGTCGAGGCCCACGCCCGTCAGCGGGCGGTCCGCGACGAGCGGCAGCACCTGGGACCAGTAGTCGAGCCGCCACGCGAGGCTGTTGCCGGTGGGGTCGGCCGCCGTCCCGGAGGCCACCTGGCCGAAGCGGTCGGCGACGCCCGGCAGGAGCAGCCAGCCGGCTGCCCCCGCCCCGAGGGTGCCGAGGAGGACGGCCGGGCGGCGCTGGACGACGGCGAGGACGACGACGCCGACGAGCCCGGCGAGGACGGCGCCGCGGGTCAGGGTCGCGAGCAGCAGACCCGTGCCGACGAGGAGGGCGAGCCCCAGCGGCACCCGCCCGCGGCGCGGGAGCGCCGGCAGCAGGGCGAGGCCGACGAGCACGAGGACGAGGAGCACGCGGGCGTACGTCGTCGGGTGGTCGAAGGGCCCGGTCAGCCGGCCGAGCACGCCCGCGGCCCCCGCGACGGGGGCGCCGAGGGGGACGAGGCCGGCGACCTGCGCCAGGCCGACGCCGAGCGGGGCCACCGCGGCCGCGCCCACCGCGGCGAGGACGACGACGAGGCGGCGCCGCGACGTCACGAGGACCTGGAGGACGACGAGCATCGCCACGACGGAGGCGAGGCGCAGCAGCTCCACGAGCCCGGCGGCGGGCGCGGCGGCCCCGAGGAGGCTCAGCGCCGCGGCGCCGGTGAAGAGGAGGAAGGCCGTCCGCAGGGCCGAGCGCGGCAGCGGCTCGCCCTGGGACCGCCGCACGACGACGGCGGCCGCCGTGGCGACGACGAGCAGCACCGAGGCGAGCCCGGCCGGGTCGAGCGCCCGGGCCAGGCCCGGGCCGCCCCCGCCGACGACGTCGAGCGAGGTCCGCACCGCGAGGAGCAGCGCGACGACGAGGAGCAGCCGGGTCGCGGCCAGGAGGCCGACGAGCGCGGCGGCCGCGACGGCGACGGGCAGGACGACGCCCGCTCCCCCGCCGTCCGCGGCGCCCGCCCCGACGGCCCCGGCCGCGAGGACGACGAGGAGCACGAGCAGGGCGGTGACGGCGCGGCCGCCGCGGGCCGGGCGCGCGTCGCCGTCCCGGTCGTCGTCGGGGACGGCGCCGTGGTCGTCCGGGGAGCGGCTCGGCGCCGGCGTGGCCGGTGCGCTCACCGGCGGCGCCCCGCGGTCACCTGCAGGTAGACGTCCTCGAGCAGGTCGGTGGCCGCGTCCCAGCAGTGCTCGGCGAGGACGCGCTCGCGCACCGGGTCCGTCGCGGCGGGGCACCGCGAGGCGGCGGGGCGCTCGGCCAGCACCGAGTCCAGCGCGGCGGCCAGGGCCGCGGCGTCGTCGACGGGCACGAGGCGGTGGCGCGAGGGCGCGCGCCCCAGCAGCTCGACGTGCGGCGCGATGTCGCTCGCGACGACGCGCGTCCCGGCGGCGAGCGCCTCGAGCACCGTCAGGGGCATGCCCTCGAGCGCCGACGGCTGGACGAGGGCCTCGGCGTGCTGCACGAGCGCGGCGAGCACGTCGCCGTACTGGTAGCCCGTGAGGACGACGCGCGGGTCCTGCCGGGCCTGCGCGTGGAGGGCGGCGGTGACGTCGTCGGAGAAGGAGGAGTCGCCGACGACGACGAGCCGGACGTCGGGGTCGGCCACGGCCCGGAAGGCCTCGAGGAGGAGGTCGGGACGCTTCTCGGGCACGAGCCGGCCGACGAAGAGGAGGTACCGGCCGCCGTCGCTGCCGAGGCCCCGGCCGAGGAGCGGGTCGAGCGTGGCGCGGGGGACGTCGCGCGGCGCGGGCGTGCCGTTCGGCGCGAGGACGCTCTCGCGCCCGAAGCGCGTGCGGTAGTGCTCCTGCAGCGCGCGCGAGACGACGACGAGCTCGTCCGGCGCGTGGCCGGAGACGGTGTGCCCGAGGCCGAGGACGCGGCGGGCCAGCCCGCCCCACTTGGCGCGCTCGTGGTCGAGGCCGTGGACGGTCTGGACGACGCGGACGCCGGGCGCCATCCGCACGAGCGGCGAGAGCAGCCCGGGGCCGAGCGCGTGGAGGTGGACGACGTCGGCGCCGCGGCCGACGGCGTGCGCCGCGGACGTGGCGCTGTGCGTGAGGGCGTCGAGGTGCTTGGAGCGCAGGGCCGGCGTCGTCACGAGCTCGATGCCGAGGTGCTGGCCCGTGGCGCCGGGGCGCGCGTCGGGCCAGCCGCCGTAGCCCTTGCGGCAGTAGGCGGTGACGCGGTGGCCCCGCTCGACGAGGCGGCGGCCGACCTCCTCGACGTGGTGCTCCACGCCGCCGTAGGTGGCGGGCAGGCCCTTCTGCCCCACCATCGCGACGTGCAGCGGCCGCCACTCGCGGGCGGGGCGACGGGGCGGGCGGGAGGGCGTCGCGACGGGGGGACGCGCACCGGCGACGGGCGCGGCCGGGCGCGGCGCCCGGGGGGAGCGGACGGTGAAGCCGGGGCGGGCGTCGTCGCCCGGAGCGGCGGGGCCGTGTCGCACGGAGGGTGCCTCCGGTCTGGCGAGGGAGCCGCCGGAGCGGCCGGTCGTCGCCGACCGTAGTTGTGAACGGGGGCGGGCAAAACCCCCCTGGACGGTGACAGGTGGACCAACGGTCCGTGCCGTCACCTCCCGGACGGGGCGTGACGAGCCGGCGCCGCGCGCTCGTCCGCCCGGGCGGCGTCCTCGAGCCGGCGGACCGCGGCGCGGAGCGCGGCCTCGGGGTCGGCGCGCGGGTCGTCGGCCAGCGCCCCGGCGACGACCGCGAGGAGGCGGTCCCCGAGGTCGTCGGCCGCCGGCCCCGGCAGCAGCGGGGCGACGTCGAGGTCGGCCCGGCGCGCCCGCCCCAGCACCTTCGCCGCCCGGGCGAGCGCCGGCAGGGCCACCGGCACCCCGTCGAAGGCGCTGTCCCGCTGCTTCTCCTGCCGCTTGCGGGCCTCCCAGCCCGCCTCGACGTCGGCGGCGGCGAGCGGGTCGGCCCCCTCCGCCGCGGCGAAGACGTGCGGGTGGCGGTGCACGAGCTTGGCGGTGACGCCCGCGGCGACGTCGTCGACGTCGAAGCGGTCGGCCTCCGGCCCGTCCTGCGCGACCCGTGCGTGGAAGACCACCTGCAGCAGCAGGTCCCCCAGCTCCTCGCGGAGGTCGGCGGCCGTCCCGGACTCGATCGCCTCGACGACCTCGTGCGCCTCCTCCAGCGCGTACGGGGCGAGCGACGCGTGCGTCTGCTCAGCGTCCCAGGCGCAGCCGCCCGGGGAGCGCAGGCGGTCCATGACGGCGACGAGCTCGCGGAGAGGGTCGGGAGGACCGGTGGGCGGGGCCTCGCTCACCGGGCGCCCGCCCCCGCCGCCACCTTCCCCGCCGCGGCGACGTCGTCCCCGACGACCGCCTCGAGGAGGTCGGCCGCCCAGTCGAGCAGCTCGAGCCCGCGCAGCGGCTTGCCGCCGATGCCGCCGGTCTTCGGCGCCGGGACGAGGACCGCCCGGATGGCGGGCTTGACGAGCGAGCCCGGGTAGAGCCGGCGCAGGCGCAGGGTCTGGCTGTCCCGCAGCTCAATCGGGGCGAAGCGGACGTTGGTCCCCTGCGCGCTGACTTCGGTGATGCCGGCCTTCCGGGCCCGCACGCGGAACCTCGCCACGGCGAGGAGGTTCTCCACCGCCTGGCCGCCCTTCGCCTCGGACGGCTCGCCGTAGCGGTCGACGAGCTCGTCGCGGACCTCCTGCACCGCCTCGAGCGTCTCGGCGACGGCAAGCTTGCGGTACGCCTCCAGGCGCAGGCGCTCGTGCGGCACGTACTCGTGCGGCAGGTGCGCGTCGACGGGCAGCTCGACCTTGATCTCGGCGGGCGGCTTGCCGGAGTCGTCGCCGCGGAAGTCCGCGACGGCCTCCCCGACGAGCCGGATGTAGAGGTCGAAGCCGACGCCGGCGATGTGGCCCGACTGCTCGCCGCCGAGGAGGTTGCCGGCGCCGCGGATCTCGAGGTCCTTCATGGCCACCTGCATGCCGGCGCCGAGGTCGGTGTTCTGCGCGATGGTCGCCAGGCGGTCGTTGGCCGTGTCCGTCAGCGGCCGGTCCGGCGGGTAGAGGAAGTAGGCGTAGGCCCGCTCCCGCCCGCGGCCGACGCGCCCGCGCAGCTGGTGCAGCTGCGAGAGCCCGAAGCGCTCCGCCCGCTCGAGGATGAGCGTGTTGGCGTTGGAGATGTCGAGCCCGGTCTCGATGATCGTCGTGCAGACCAGGACGTCGAACTTCTTGGCGTAGAAGTCGAGGACGGCCTGCTCGAGCGCCTGCTCGCTCATCTTCCCGTGGGCGACGGCCACGCGGGCCTCGGGCACGAGCTCGCGGAGGTGGCCCGCGGCCCGGTCGATCGTCTCGACCTTGTTGTGGACGTAGAAGACCTGGCCCTCGCGCAGCAGCTCGCGCCGCACGGCCGCGGTGACCTGCTTGTCGTCGTAGGCGCCGACGAAGGTGAGCACCGGGTGGCGCTCCTCCGGCGGCGTCGCGAGCGTCGACATCTCGCGGATGCCCGTGACGGCCATCTCGAGCGTGCGCGGGATCGGCGTCGCGCTCATCGCGAGCACGTCGACGTCGGTCCGCAGCGCCTTGAGCGTCTCCTTGTGCTCGACGCCGAAGCGCTGCTCCTCGTCGACGATGACGAGCCCGAGGTCCTTGAAGCGGACCTCGCTGCCGAGCAGGCGGTGGGTGCCGACGACGACGTCGACGGACCCGTTCGTGATGCCCTCGACGACGTCCTTGGACTCCGTCGCGGTGCTGAAGCGCGACAGCGACCGCACCGTGACGGGGAAGCCGGCGAAGCGCTCGGAGAACGTCTCGAGGTGCTGCTGGACGAGCAGCGTCGTCGGCACGAGGACGGCGACCTGCTTGCCGTCCTGCACGGCCTTGAAGGCGGCGCGGACGGCGATCTCCGTCTTGCCGTAGCCGACGTCGCCGCAGATGAGCCGGTCCATGGGGACCGACTTCTCCATGTCGGCCTTGACCTCGTCGATGCAGCTCAGCTGGTCGGGCGTCTCGACGTAGGGGAAGGCGTCCTCGAGCTCGCGCTGCCACGGGGTGTCGGGGCCGAAGGCGTGCCCGGACGTCGCCATGCGCGCCGAGTACAGGCGCACGAGCTCGCCGGCGATCTCCTTGACCGCCTTGCGCGCCCGGCTCTTCGTCTTGGCCCAGTCGCCGCCGCCCATCTTGTTGAGCGGCGGGTCCTCGCCGCCCACGTAGCGGGTGACCTGGTCGAGGGTGTCCGTCGGGACGAAGAGCCGGTCCCCCGGCTGGCCGCGCTTGCTGGGCGCGTACTCGATGACGAGGTACTCGCGCGTGGCGCCGCCGATGGTCCGCTGGATCATCTCGACGAAGCGGCCGACGCCGTGCTGCTCGTGGACCACCGGGTCGCCGGGGCGCAGCTGCAGCGGGTCGACCTGCTTCTTGCGGCGGCTGGGCAGCCGCTGCATGTCCTTCGTCGAGCTGGGGCCGCTGCGGCCGAGGACGTCGGCCTCGGTGAGGACGGCGAGGCGGAGCCCCTCGGCGACGAAGCCGGCCGAGCCGGCGCCCGTCGTCACGTGGACGACGCCGGGCTCGGGCGCCTCGTCGAGGCTCTGCACGCGGCGGGCCGGGACGTCGGCCTCGCGGAGCACCTCGGCGAGGCGGTCGGCGGAGCCGGGGCCCTCGGCGGTGACGACGAGGCGCCAGCCGTCGCGGGCGTGCGCGCGGACGTCGTCGAGCGTCGTCGTCACGTCGCCGGTGAAGGAGCGCACGTCGCGCGCGGACGCCCGCAGCTGCACGCCGCCGGTGTCGTCGCGGCTGCCGGCGAGGCCCTCCTCGGCCAGGCTCTCGTCGGAGCCGAAGGCCGTCAGCGACCACCAGGGCAGCCCGGCGGCGATGGCCGCGCCGCGGGCGACGGACAGCGGCAGGAAGCTGGCCGACGACAGGTCGACCGGGGTGCGCGCGCCCGCGGCCGCGTTGGACCACGCCGCGGCGAGGAACTCCTGCGTCGTGGCGACGAGGTCGTGGGCGCGGGCGCGCACCCGCTCGGGGTCGAGGACGACGACGTGGGCGCCCCGCGGCAGGAGGTCGGTGAAGGGCTGCATGCCGTCGACGAGGGCGGGGGCCAGCGACTCCATGCCCTCGACGGCGATGCCCGCGGCGATCTTCTCGAGCATGTCGGCGGCCCCGGGCAGCTGCTCCACGAGGGCGGCGGCGCGGCGCCGCACGTCCTCGGTGAGCAGGACCTCGCGGCACGGCGGCGCCCACAGGCCCTCGGGCACGACCTCGAGGGAGCGCTGGTCGGCGACGGCGAACTCGCGGACCTCCTCCACCTCGTCGCCGAAGAGCTCGACGCGCAGCGGGTGGTCGCGGGTGGGCGGGAAGACGTCGACGATGCCGCCGCGGACGGCGAAGTCGCCGCGCCGCTCGACCATGTCGACCCGGCTGTAGGCCGCGCCGGCGAGGCGCTCGACGAGGTCGTCGAGGTCGACGACGTCCCCCGCCTGCAGCCGCACGGGCCGCAGGTCCCCGAGGCCCCGGACGACGGGCTGCAGGACCGCGCGGACGGGGGCCACGACGACGCGCACCGGGCCGTCGGGCGCCCCCTCGGGGCCGGGGTGGGCCAGCCGCCGGAAGACGGCGAGCCGCTTGCCGACGGTGTCGCTGCGCGGCGAGAGCCGCTCGTGCGGCAGCGTCTCCCACGCCGGCAGCTCCGCGACGACCTCGGCGGGCAGGAAGCACCGCAGCGACGCCGCGAGCTCCTCGGCCGCGCGGCCGGTCGCCGTCACGGCGAGGACGGGCCGGTGGGCGGCGATCTCCGCGACGACGGCGGGACGGGTCCCCGCGGGGGTGGTGAGGTCGAGGACCTCGGTGGCGCCCTCGGCGGCGGCGGTGGCCGCGGCGGCGAGGGCGGGCTCGGTGCGCAGGACGTCGAGCAGGCCGGACAGGCTCATGGGCTCCTCGGAGCGGACGTGACGTGGGCCGCCGGGCTGGGGGTCTCGTCGGGCTGGTCGCGCCCGTCCCGGCGGGTGCGCGGGAGGGCCGCGGGGCGGCGGGTCCACGGTACGCCCGGTCCGCGGCCCGGGAGACGGGCCGCCGCCCGCGGCCGTCGGGCGGGCGCCGCGACGTCGGGGGCGACGGAGGACCGGTCGTCGGGCGGCGGCGGCGTGCTCCTCGTCGCTCCCGCCGGCCGGCGGGCGTCAGCCGTCGTCCGTCGCCGCGGCCTCCTCCAGGCGTCGCGCGGTGAGGGCCAGGGCCTCCTGCTGCCGCGGGCGCAGGTGGTGGCGCTGCAGCGCGTCGAGCACCTCGGCCCACGGGGCCTCCGTGGTCTCGGGCACGCCGGTGACGAGCTCCGCGAGCAGCGGTGCCAGGTGGTGGGCCAGGTCGTCGGCGAGGGCGCGCACCTCCCCGTCGGTGCTGCCGTCGTCCAGCGCGTCGAAGCGGCGCGTGAGGTCGAGCACGACGTCCCGGAGCGCCGGCGCGGCCATCCGCTCGTAGAGGCGCGCCACCTCCGCCTGCCCCTCCTCCCCCACCATCCGGGCGAGGAGGACGAGCACGTCGCGGTCGGCGGCGGCCTGCTCCGGCGAGACGACGGGGAGCAGGGCCACCCAGCGTGCGAGCGCGGGCGGTTGGTCCGGCGCCGTCCCGAGCGTGCGGAGCTCCGCGACGAGCGCCCGCTGCCGCTCCAGCTGGGCCACCTTCGCCGCCAGCTCGTCGTCGAGGGCGGCGAGGGCGGCGTCCGTGGCACCGGGCGCGGCGTCGTCGAGCAGGGCCGGCATCCGCTCGAGGGGGACGCCGAGCTCCGCCAGCCGCGTGACCCGCAGGGTGCGCACGAGGTGCTCGACGCCGTACCGGCGGTACCCGTTGGGGTCGCGCGGCGGCTCGGGCAGCACGCCGACGGCGTGGTGGTGGCGCAGGGTGCGGACGGAGACGCCCGCCAGCCGCGCCAGCTCGGTGCTACGCACGGACCTCCTCCCCCACGCCGTCCCCCGCCCCGTCCCGGGCCGTCCCGTCCGCCGTCCCGTCGCCGAGGGCCTCCGGCCGTCGCCCGAGGTCGCGCGTGGCCGGCGCGAGGACGCCGAGCGCCACCGCGAGGAGCCAGGGCGACGCGACGACGAGCGCCGCCGTCCCGAGACCCGCCCCCTCGACGAGGAGCGCGGCCCCCATGATGCCGACCGGCGCGGCGACCATGGCCGCGCAGTTCTGCAGCGCGAAGACCCGCCCCCGCGCCACCTCGGGCACCCGCTCGACCATGAGCACGCCCGTGAGGCCGCCGAGGCACCCCGACGCGAGGCCGAGGACGACGCCGCCGCCGAGCAGCGGGACGAGCGGCGGCAGGGCGGCGACGACCCCGATGCCCACGGCCGAGCCGACGAGCGCCCCGCCGAACCAGGCCCGGCGGCGGCCGCGGTGGCCGAGCACCGCGAAGAGCACGCCCCCGACGAGCAGGCCCGCCGCGATCGACGGCAGCACGGCGCCGAGGAGCTCGGGGCGGCCGAGGGCCGTGAAGTGCACCGGCAGGAGCAGCCCCTGGAAGGCGGCCAGGACGAGCAGGGACGTCGTCGAGATCGCCGTCACGACGACGAGGAAGGGGCTGCGGACGAGCACGCGCCAGCCGTCCCGGAGGTCCACGAGGCCCGTCCGCCAGACGGGCTGCCCCGCCGTGCCCGAGCGCTCGACGGCGCCGACCGCCCGGGGCATGAGCAGGGTGGCGAGGGCGGCGAGGCCCAGCGTGGCCGACGTCACCCACAGCGCCGTGGCCCCGTCGAGGAGGACGACGAGGACGCCCGCCAGCGCCGGCCCGACGAGGACCGAGACGGCCCCGATGCTCTCGCGGAGCCCGACGAGGCGCTCCGCGCGCGCCCCGCTGTGCCGGACGACCGCGGCGAGCAGCGTCTCGCGGGCGGTCATGCCGGGGACGTCGCCGAGCGCGCCGACCGCGCCGAGGAGGACGAACCACCCGACGCCGAGGCCCCACACGAGGTCGACGACGGGCAGCGCGGCCAGCGCCAGCGCGGAGACGACGTCGGAGACGACCGACACGGTGCGCCGGTTCACCCGGTCGACGACGACCCCGGCGAAGAGCCCGACGACGAAGGCCGGGACGGCCGTCGCGGCGGCCACGACCCCGGCGCCGAGGACCGAGCCGGTGCTCGCGAGGACGACGAGCGGGAGGACGACGGCGGCCACGGAGCCGCCGAGCACGGAGAGGGCGTAGGAGGCGAGGTACGCCACCGGGACGATCTTCATGGTCGTAGTGACCACCCTGACGCTACGTCGTGGTCAAGCGGGCCACGGCGGGCTCCTGCGTCGGGTCGCCGCGGTCGCCGGCGGCGAGGACGCTGACGCTCCTGGCCACGGGCCCTCGGCACCCGGGCGGGCCGACCGGAGGAGGACGTGGTGGAGACGAGGACGTTGGGCACGGGGCTGGAGGTCTCGGCCCTCGGGCTGGGGTGCATGGGCTTCAGCCAGAGCTACGGCCCGGGACCGGGACGGGACGAGGCGGTGACCTTCCTCCGCGCGGCGGTCGACCGCGGGGTGACCTTCTTCGACACGGCCGAGGTGTACGGGCCCTGGGTCAACGAGGAGCTCGTCGGCGAGGCGCTCGCGCCCGTCCGCGACGACGTGGTCCTCGCCACGAAGTTCGGCTTCGCGCTCGACGCGGACGGCCGGCAGACGGGCCTCTCGAGCCGCCCGGACGACGTCCGGCGTGCGGCCGAGGGATCCCTGCGGCGGCTGGGCACCGAGGTGATCGACCTCTACTACCAGCACCGCGTCGACCCCGACGTGCCCGTGGAGGACGTGGCCGGCGTCGTCGGCGAGCTCGTCGAGGAGGGCAAGGTCCGCTTCTTCGGCCTCTCCGAGGCGGCCGCGGGCACGGTCCGCCGCGCCCACGCCGTGCACCCGGTCACGGCCCTCCAGAGCGAGTACTCGCTGTGGACGCGCACGGTCGAGGACGAGGTGCTGCCCACCCTGGCCGAGCTGGGCATCGGGCTCGTCCCCTTCAGCCCGCTCGGCAAGGGCTTCCTCACGGGGACCGTGGACGCGGGGACGACCTTCGCCGACGACGACGTGCGGACGACGATCCCCCGCTTCACCGAGGAGAACCGGGCGGCGAACCAGGCGCTCGTCGACGTCCTGGGCCGGCTCTCCGCCGCCCACGGCGCCACGCCCGCCCAGCTCGCCCTCGCGTGGCTGCTGTCGCGGCACCCGTGGGTCGTCCCCATCCCCGGCACCCGTCGGCTCCCCCGGCTCGAGGAGAACCTCGGGGCCGTCGACCTCCACCTCACCCCCGAGGAGTGGCGGGAGGTCGACGACGCGGCCGACCGGGTGCAGGTGGCCGGGGCCCGCTACGGCGAGGAGATGGAGCGGCTGACCGGTCGCTGAGCCCGGGGACGGCACGAGGCCCGCGCCCCCCGGAGGGGACGCGGGCCTCGTGGTCGGACCGGGTGCCGGTCAGGGCACGTCGGTCGCCGCCACGTCGTCGAAGCGCGCCGTGACGGGCGCCCCGGTCGAGGAGACGTAGAGCAGGGCGCCGATGCCGCCGCGGGCCTGGAGGACCGCCGTGGTGTCGGTGGTGCGGCTCGTCCAGGTCGCCGGCTCCGGCGACCCCTGCGGCCACACCTTGACCGCGAGAGCCGTGGGGCCGGTGCCGGTGACCTGGAACCGGACCTCGAGGGGCCGGTCGGCGGCCGCGACGGCACCGCTGACGACGGCGCTCGTGAGCGTCGTCTCGGTGCCGCCGACCACGCGGGTCAGGTAGACGAGCACGCGCCCGTCGGCCTGGTAGCGCAGCTTGGCCCGGTAGTCGTCGGTCGCGGAGACGCGGCGGCCGATGACGGAGACGTACGTGCCGCCGCCCGTCGGCGCCGTGTCGAGCGACGTCGTGAGGCGGAGGTCGGTGGCCGTCGACTGCAGGCCGGGCAGCGCGACCGAGCGGTTGACGCCCACCCGCTCGGAGCGGACGAGGCCGAGACCGCCCTGGACCGAGAAGCTGCTCGCCGTGCCGGACGTGGTCCACGCCCCGCCGCGGTCCGCCGTGCCCCAGCCGCCGGCGACGGTGCGCCCGAAGGCGTCCGCGCCGAGGACCGTGGGCCCGACCGGCACGGGGGCCGTGACGGTCACCGACCGCTTGGCCGTGGCCGTGTGCCCGGCCGTGTCCGTCACCACGAGGGTCACCTCGTAGCTGCCCGCCGCGGCGTAGGTGTGCTGCGCCGTCGCCGTGCTCGCGGTCGCCC
>NZ_RJKN01000004.1:300000-417836 GCF_003751265.1 Pseudokineococcus lusitanus | reverse complement strand
ACTCGGGCAGGGCGGCGCGGATGTAGCGGGACTGCTCGGCGGTGGGGACGTAGTCGGTGGGCAGGCCGGCGCGGGGGCAGGTCGACGAGGGCGGCACGCCGTCCTCGGGCGCCGCGGCTCGCCCCTTGGCCCATCCGGGCGTGGTGGTGCTGGGCGTGGTGGTGCCGGGCGTGACGGCGTCGGGCGTGACGGCGTCGGCGATGCGGGTGAGCTTGTCGGCGAGGCCGGGTGACACCTGGCCTGTGGTGGCCGGTGGCGGCGCGGGTGGCGTGCCCGTCCGCGCGGCACCCGGCGGGTCGAGCACCGCGTCGGCGTCGTCCACCGGTGCTGGCGTGATCGGCGGTGTCGCCGGCGGACTGGCGTCGATGGTGCCGGAGATGGGGAGGGCTTCCGCGGTCCGGGTGGTGGTGGCGTCGGCGGCAGGCGTGGTGGTCGTGCGGGTCGCGGTGGCGTCGAGGTGGTGGAGGTGGCCGTCGACGCCGAGGACCTTCCCGGTCCAGCGGTCGGTGCGGATCCGGCGGTAGGAGTGTCCGGCGGCGAGGAGCTCGCGGGCGACGTCGGCAGGGACCGCGCCGTGGCCGGCGAGCCACGCGGCCTCGTCGTCGAGGCCGAGCAGCGTGGGCAGCGAGATGTTGAGCTGGGGGCCGTTGCACGGCCCGGCGTGCGCCCGACCGTCCCGGCGCGGGCCGGCACTGGTGTCGGTGGCCAGGCCGACGAGGGCGTCGAAGCGGCGGGCGTCGACGCCGCGGCGGTCGGGCAGCCCGGCCGGGTCGGTGGTGACGGGGTCCAGGCCCGCGGCGACCGCGGCGTGCGGGTCGGCCCCCGCGTTCGGGCCGGTGCGGGTGGTGGCCCACGTGGTGATCCGGTGGAACAGGGCCGTGATGTCCGCGACCGGACCGGTGGCGACGAGCTCGGCCGCCCCGTCACCGAGCGGCTGGACGAGGACGCGGCGGCGGCAGGTCTCGTAGCGGAGGCGGCGGTTGGTCGCGTCGACCTCGAGCCGGGCCACGAGGGCCCGGACCTTCCGCTTCACACCGGGCGGGTCGAGGCGGGGGAGGTCGTCGGCGAGGTGGGTGTCGACCCAGCGGGCCTGCTCGTCCGTCAGGCCCGCCGTACCGGAGACGACGGCGTGCGCCTGGCCCGGGCAGATCGCCCCGCCGCGTAATGCCGCCCGGGTCTGCGGCAGCGCGGTCGTTAGCGCAAGCGCGTCCTGCACCAGTCGCCGCGCGCCCGCGACCCCGACCCGCAGGGCGAGGGCGATCTCGGTCACCACGGCCTCGGCCGGGTCCCCGCCCAGCCGTCCGAACCGGGCGGTCTCGACCGGGTCCCCGTCGACCGGCACACCCAGGGCCGCGGCCGTCTCGTCGACGAGGTCGGCCACCAGACCCAGCATCACGGCGTGCTCGGCCGATGCGGCCGTGTGGGCGTCGCGGAGCTGGTCCAGGACCGCTCGACCCGCGCGGCGGGAGAGGGGGAGGTCGCCCACCGGCACGTCGAGCGGGCCGGCCGACGCCGACGCACCGGACGAAGCACGGGACGGAGCACCGGACGCGTCGAGGTCGTCGGCCGCCCAGGGTGCTTGGTCGCGCGGGCGGTCCTCTTCGGGCTCTTGCAGCGCCACCTCGACCACCCCCTCGTGACCGTCGTCCGAACGTGTGTTCGAATGGTAGTCGAGAGGGCCGACAACCGCCACGGCTGTCCACCGGTCCTCTGGAACCTGCGCCTGCGCCTGCGCCGGCCCGCTGAGCCGTCCTCGTGTCGCACGGCGTCTCCTCGTCGGGCGGCGCCGACGAGGCAGGGCGGAGCGGGCGGCGGTCCGCCCGCACCGAGCGCGCCGGGAGCTGAAGCCCGGTCCCGAGGCTTGCCGCCCCCGCCTCGCCCGCTCCCGCCCCGCCCCCGGCGGTGCCAGCCGCCTACGGTGGAGACGTGCCCCCCTCGACGCCGCGGACGGACGTGCCGACCGACCACCCGGGGGACGGGACGCCCCCGGACGGCCCGCTCGTCGACCGCCTCGTGGACTGGGACCTCGCCGTCCGCGTCGCCGGCCGGCTGGTGCCGCCCGGCCCGCAGGTCAGCGCCCGCGAGGCCGAGCGTGCCGTCGCCTCGCTGGGCCGCCTGGCGGGACGGGCCACCGAGCACGTCGCCCTGACCACGGGGCTCGAGGTGCCGGCGGGGGAGCCGGCGGTCGTCGTCGACCGGCCCGGGTGGGTGCGGGCCAACGTGGCCGCCTTCCGCTCCCTGCTCGAGGTGCCGGTCCAGCGCTCCGCCGAGCAGCGCACCGCGCGCAGGGCGGCCGAAGGTCGCAGCACCAGGAAGGACGGCCCCGCCGACGCCGTCGCCGCGGCGGTCGGCCGGCGGGCCACCGGGGCGGAGGTCGGGGCGCTGCTCGCCTGGCTCGCCCCGCGCGTGCTCGGCCAGTACGACCCCTTCGGCCCGCCGCCCGCCGACCGGCCGGACGAGGCGGGGCGGCTGCTGCTCGTGGCGCCCAACGTCGTCGCGGTCGAGCGCGAGCTGCAGCTGCGCCCCCGCGACTTCCGGCTGTGGGTGTGCCTGCACGAGGAGACGCACCGCGTGCAGTTCGCGGCCGCCCCCTGGCTCGCGGGCCACCTGCGCTCGCGGACCGAGGGCCTCGTCGGCGACGTCGTCGGCGAGCCCGGCGCCCTGCTGGCCCGCCTACGCACCGCGGCCGCCCGCCTGCCGACGGCCGTCGGCGAGGGCGGCGACGGCCTCGTCGGCCTCCTCGCGACGCCGGAGCAGCAGCGGGTGGTCGCCCAGGTCACGGCGGTCATGGCGCTGCTCGAGGGGCACGCCGACGTCGTCATGGACGACGTCGGCCCCGACGTCGTCCCCGGCGTCGAGACGGTGCGGGCCCGCTTCCAGGCACGGCGCGGGGGCCGTCCCGGCCTCGACCGGGTGGTCCGCCGCCTGCTCGGCATGGACGCGAAGATGCGGCAGTACACCGACGGCGCCGCCTTCGTCCGCGGCGTGCAGGAGCGCGTGGGCACCGAGGGCCTCAACGCGGTCTGGACCGGCCCCGAGCTGCTGCCCACGCCCGACGAGGTGGCCGACCCCGACGCGTGGGTGCGCCGCGTCCACGGCTGACGCGGAGAGCGAGATGGCCGGCCCGCACCCGGCGGTCGCGGACGTCCGACGGGCGGTCGCCGCCGCCCTGGCGGACCTCCCGCCCGGCGCCCTCGTGCTCGTCGGCTGCAGCGGCGGGCCGGACTCGCTCGCCCTCGCCGAGGGCCTCGCCCGCTGGGCACGACCCGGTCGTCGGGGCGTCGACGGCCGCCGGGCCGGCGCGGTCGTCGTCGACCACGGGCTCCAGGACGGCAGCGCGGAGGTCGCCGACCGGGCCGCCGACGCCTGCCGCGGCCTCGGGCTCGACCCGGTCGAGGTCGTCGCGCTGCCCCCCGACCCTGGGCACGGGGGAGGAGGGCCGGAGGCCCGCGCCCGTGACGGCCGCCACGCCGCCCTCGCCGACGCGGCCGCCCGGACGGGCGCCGCCGCCGTCCTCCTCGGGCACACGCGCGACGACCAGGCGGAGCAGGTCCTCCTCGGCCTGGCGCGCGGTGCGGGCGCGCGGTCCCTCGCGGGCGTCCCGCCCCGTCGCGGCGTCGTTCGGCGGCCGCTCCTCGGGCTGCCGCGGTCGACGACGCTCGCGGCCTGCGCCGCCCTCGGGCTCGAGCCGTGGCACGACCCGACCAACGCGCCACCGCCGCCGGGGGAGCGGGGTGCCCGGCGTGCGCACGTCCGCGGAGTCCTGCTGCCGGCCCTGGAGGCGGGCCTCGGGCCCGGCGTCGCGGCGGCGCTGGCCCGCACGGCCGAGCACCTGCGCGAGGACGCCGACGTCCTCGACGCCCTCGCGGCCGACCTGCTCGCGCGGGCGCGGGCGGCCGCCGGCGACGGCGGCGACCCGGCCGGTGACGGTGACCCCGACCCCCTCGCGGCCGTCGTCGTCCTCGACGTCCGCGCCCTGTCCGACGCACCGCCCGCCCTCCGTCGCCGGGCCCTGCGGGGCGCGGCCGTCGCCGCCGGGGCGCCGGCGGGCTCGCTCGGCAGCACCCACGTCGGCGCGCTCGACGCGCTCGTGACCGCGTGGCGCGGGCAGGGGCCCGCCGACCTCCCGGGCGGCGTCGTCGCCCGACGGGCCGACGGGCGGCTGCGGCTCGCCCGCCCCTGACGCCGGTCCGCCGCCGGTCCGCCGCCGTGTCGTCGCCCCCGGGCCGTCGGGGCCGGGACCGCGCGCCGGAGCACCGCCGGGGTCGTGGCAGGCTTGCCCCCGGCGCGGGGCCACCGCCCCGCCCCGCGGCGCGCGTCGCCGCGACCGACGACGCCGCGCACGAGCGCGCGGCGGACGGGAGGTCCGCGTGGACGCCGCCGACATGGGGGACGACCTCGAGAAGGTCCTCGTCAGCGAGGAGGCCATCGCCACCCGCCTCGGCGAGCTCGCCGCGCAGGTGGACGAGGACTACGCCGGCAAGGACGTCCTGCTCGTCGGGGTGCTCAAGGGCGCCGCCCTCGTCATGGCCGACTTCGTCCGCGCGCTCCGCGTGCCCGCGCAGATGGACTGGATGGCGGTCTCCAGCTACGGGTCCGGGACCAAGTCGTCCGGCGTCGTGCGGATCGTCAAGGACCTCGACACCGACATCACCGGCCGGCACGTCCTCATCGTCGAGGACATCATCGACTCCGGCCTGACGCTGTCCTGGCTCGTCGCGAACCTCTCCAGCCGCGGCGCCGCCTCGGTCGAGATCCTCACGCTGCTGCGCAAGCCCGAGGCCGCCAAGGTCCACGTGGACGTGCGCTACACCGGCTTCGAGATCCCCAACGAGTTCGTCGTCGGCTACGGCCTGGACTTCGCCGAGCACTACCGCGGCCTGCCCTTCGTCGGCACGCTCGCCCCCCACGTCTACAGCTCCTGACGTCTCCCCCCGAGGTGCCGTGACCACCACCGCCGTCCCTCCCGTCGCCACCGGCGGGCCCGGGCCCGAGGACGTCGCCGCCGCGCTGCGGCGCGCGGGCCTCGACGACGTCGACGCGTCCGGCCGGCGCCGCGCGGAGTACTCCACCGACGCCTCGCTGTACCGCGTGGTGCCGCAGGTGGTGGCCTTCCCGCGGTCGGCCGACGACGTCGCGGCCGCCGTCGGGGTCGCGCGCGACCTGCGGGTGCCCGTCGTGGCCCGCGGCGGCGGGACGTCGATCGCCGGCAACGCCGTCAGCACGGGGGTCGTCCTCGACACGTCCCGGCACCTCGCGCGGCTGCTCGAGCTCGACGCCGAGGCGGGCACCGCCGTCGTCGAGCCGGGCATCGTCCTCGGCGACCTCCAGCGGCTCCTCGCGCCCCACGGACTGCGCTTCGGCCCCGACCCGTCCTCGGGCTCCCGCGCCGCCCTCGGCGGGATGATCGGCAACAACGCCTGCGGCTCACGTGCTCTCGGCTACGGGCGGACGGACGCCAACGTCCTCGGCCTCCACGCCGTCGCCGGCACCGGCGAGGAGCTCGTCCTGCGCAGCACCGGCGGCGAGCCCGCGGACCGGCCGCAGGGCACGCCCGCGCTGTCGACGCCCGCGACCTCTCCGCTGCTGGCCTCCCTGCGCGAGGTCGTCGCCGGTGACCTGGCGACCATCCGCACGGAGATGGGCCGCTTCGGCCGGCAGGTCTCCGGGTACGCGCTCGAGCACCTGCTGCCGGAGAAGGGCTTCGACGCGAGCCGCCTGCTCGTCGGCAGCGAGGGGACCCTCGCGCTCGTCACCCGCGCCGAGCTCCGGCTCGTCCGCCAGCCCGCGCGGACGGTGCTCGTCGTGCTCGGCTACCGCGACATGGTCGAGGCCGCCGAGGCCGTCCCCGCGATCCTCCGCCACGGGCCCGTGGCCTGCGAGGGCCTGGACCGGCGGATCGTCGACGCCATCGAGCAGCGGCTCCGCGCGCCCGTCCCCGCCCTGCCCGAGGGCGGCGGCTGGCTGCTCGTCGAGCTGGGCACCGACGAGCGCGGCGCCACCCCCGAGGGGCTGGCGGACCTCGCCGCCCGCGCACGGGCGGTCGTCGCCGACGGCGGCACGCCGGCGGCGCGGGTCGTCGAGGACGCCGCCGAGGCGCGGGCGCTCTGGCGCATCCGCGAGGACGGCGCCGGCCTGGCCACGCGGGCGCCGTCGGGCCGTCCGGGCCACGCCGGCTGGGAGGACACGGCCGTGCCGCCCGAGAAGCTGGCCGGCTACCTGCGCGACTTCGACGCGCTCATGGAGTCCTACGGCCTGACGGCCATCCCCTACGGCCACTTCGGCGACGGCTGCCTCCACGTCCGCATCGACTACCCGCTCGAGGAGCGCGGCCGCGAGGGCGTCTACCGCGAGTTCGTCGACGCCGCAGCGGCTCTCGTCGCCTCCTACGGCGGGTCGATGTCGGGGGAGCACGGCGACGGGCGTGCCCGGAGCGAGCTGCTGCACCACATGTACTCGCCGCGGGTGCTCGACCTCTTCGGCCGGGTCAAGGACGTCTTCGACCCCGAGGACGTGCTCAACCCCGGTGTCCTCGTGCGCCCGCGGGCGCTCGACGACGACCTCCGGCCGCGGCCGTGGCCCGCTCCCGCCCTCACCGGGAAGGGCGCCCCGGGCGCGGCGAAGGCGCCGTCGCGGCCGCAGCCGCTGGCCTTCGGCTACCGCGCCGACGGCGGCAGCTTCGCCGCCGCGGTCCACCGGTGCGTCGGCGTCGGCAAGTGCCGCGCCGACACGACGCCGGCCGGGGGCGTCATGTGCCCCTCGTACCTCGCGACCAAGGACGAGAAGGACTCCACGCGAGGGCGTTCGCGCGTGCTCCAGGAGATGGTCGCCGGCTCGCTCGGGGCCGACTCGCCCGTGCGCGACGGGTGGCGCTCGCCCGAGGTCGCCGACGCCCTCGACCTCTGCCTGTCGTGCAAGGGCTGCCTGTCGGACTGCCCCACGGGCGTCGACATGGCCACGTACAAGGCGGAGGCGACGCACCAGCGCTACAAGGGCCGCCTGCGCCCGGCCAACCACTACGTGCTCGGCTGGCTGCCGTACCTGTCGCGCGTCGCCTCGCTGGTGCCCGGCCTCGCCAACGGCACGCTCGCCGTCGGGCCGCTGGCCCGGACGGTCAAGCGCCTCGGCGGGATCGACGTGCGTCGCGGGCTGCCCCGCTTCGCCCGCCGCCGCTTCAGCGCCTCCGCGCCCGCCGTGCTGGCCGACGCCCGGGCCGGGCGGGCCGGGACGCCGGCGGCGACCGCGGGTGACGCACCGCGCACCCGGCAGAAGGTCGTCCTGTGGGCCGACAGCTTCACCGAGCACTTCTCGCCCGAGGTCGGCCACGCGGCGGTCCGGGTCCTCGAGCACGCGGGCCTGGACGTCGAGCTGGCCCCCCGCGACGTCTGCTGCGGCCTGACGCTCGTCTCGACCGGCCAGCTCGACCTCGCCCGACGCCAGCTGCGCCGCACCGTGCGTCGGCTCGCGGAGGCCACGTCCGGCGGGCCCGACGGCGTCCCCGTCCCGCTCGTCGTCCTCGAGCCCTCGTGCCTGGCCGTGCTGCGCCACGACGCGTCCGCGCTGCTGTCGGGCGACGACGCCGTCCCGGAGGGCCTCGTCACCGAGCTCGCCGCGCGCTCGCGGACCCTCGCCGAGGTGCTCGAGGCCTACGCCGGTGACGTCGACTGGCCGCACCTGCAGGGTCTCACCGCCGTCGCGCAGCCGCACTGCCACCAGCACGCGGTCCTCGGCTACGAGACCGACGCGCAGCTGCTGCGCCGCAACGGCGTCACGCTGCAGACCCTCGGCGGGTGCTGCGGCCTGGCGGGCAACTTCGGCGTCGAGCAGGGGCACTACGAGGTCTCGGTCGCGGTGGCCCGGACCGCCCTGCTGCCGGCCGTGGAGGCCGCGCCGCCCGACGCCGTCGTGCTGGCCGACGGCTTCTCCTGCCGCACGCAGCTCGACGAGCTCGCCGACCGGCCGGGCGTCCACCTCGCGACGCTGCTCGCGAGGGGCCTGCCGGGCTGACACCGGAGGACGGGCGCGCGCCGCGTGGCCCGCCCGTCACGAACGGGCGCCCGTTCGCGATCCGTCGGCCGTCCCCGGTGACGAAAGGGCGCCTGTTCGCGCCGTGAGGGCCCTTCCGATGACGAATGGGCGCCTGTTCGCGCTCCGCGGGCCCTTCCGGTGTCGAACGGGCGCCTGTTCGCGCTGCGGGAGCCGCTCCGATGACGAATGGGCGCCTGTTCGCGCTGCGGGGGCCGCTCCGATGGCGACTGGGCGCCTGCTCGCGCTCGGGAGGGCGTTCCGACGACGGCTGACGCTCGTGGGCCCCCTCGGTCATCGGCCGGAGGTGAGCGCCGCAGGTGAGTGCCGCTGCCCCGTCGCTGCGGGGGCGGCCGACGACGTCGTCGGCTCGGACGTGCCACCGCTCCGAGGCCCCGGCCGTTCTCTGGACCGGCACCCCGGCCGGGCGCCGGCACCCCCCGTGGGCCGGCGCCCGGACCGCCGTCGGGCCTCGGGGAGCCGTCCAGGCGCGGGCTGCTGGCGCCCCCTGCGTGCCAGCTGCCCGCTGTCGTCGGCTCCTCGTCGAGGTCCTTGGTCAAGCGGTTGCGCACCAATGTAGGCAAGCCTTCCGTCGATCGCCAAGACGTAGACCGATATGTGACCGCACCGTGACGTCGGGTCACCCTCCGCGCGTGCGAGCATGAGCGGCCCCGGGCTCCCGGCCGGGGTGCGCCGGCGCCCCGACAGGCTTTCCGGCGCGCCGTGACCCGCTGCCCTGGAGGGTGCTCCCGTGCCCGTCGTCGACCGCCCCGTCGTCCCCGCCCCTCGCCGGGACCGTCGTCGTACCGCCTCGGTGGTCGCCGCCGGGCTCGCCCTCGTGGTCGCTGCCACGGCGTGCACCGACGCCGACGGCGTCGAGGACGACCGGCTCGTCCTCGAGGTCGGCGACGAGCCGCCGGCGACGCAGGAGGAGGAGGTGGCCCTCTGGGAGCAGCGCATCGCGGAGTTCGAGGAGCGTCACCCGGACATCCGGGTCGACAGCACCCCGGTGCCCTACTCGCCGGACACCTTCCGCGCTCAGCTCGAGGCCGACGCGCTGCCGGACGTCCTGCTCGTGCCCTTCACCGAGCCGCAGGGCCTCATCGCTCGGGGCGAGCTCTCCGACCTCAGCACCGCCCTGGCGGACACGGGTCTCGAGGACCTCGTCAACCCAGGGCTCCAGGGCGTCGTCTCGGACGGCGAGGGCGTCTACGGCGTCCCCGTCAGCGCGTACTCGATGGGACTCGTCTACAACCGCGCCGTCTTCACCGCTGCGGGCCTCGACCCCGACGCCCCCCCGACCACCTGGGACGAGGTCCGCGCCGCGGCCGCCCAGATCACCGATCGCACGGACGCTGTCGGCCTCGCCCACATGGGTGCGGAGAACTACGGCGGCTTCACGCTGACCGCGGAGACCTACTCCTTCGGGGGCCGCGTCCAGGACGACGACGGGCAGCTCCTCCTCACCGACGGCCCGATGGCCGAGGCCCTCGAGCTCCTTCGTGCGATGCGCTGGGAGGACGGCTCGGTCGACCCCGAGGCCGGGCACACGTCGGAGACCGCTGCCGCCCGGCTCGCCTCCGGCCGCGTCGGCATGTACGTCGCGGCCCCGGACGTGTACGGGGCGCTCGTCGGGCGGCTCGGGATGAGTCCGGACGACGTCGGCGTGGGCGCCCTCCCGCGGGGCACCGAGGGCGACGACTACGCGACCCTGGCCGGCGGCACCGCGGCCATCGTCCCTGCCGGCGCGAGCGAGGAGGTCAGGCGTGCGGCGGTGGAGTGGGTGGAGTTCTCCTCGCTCGAGCGCTACGTCGACGAGGAGGCGGCCCTGGCGGAGGCGGAGGCGCTGCGCGGTACGCCCGTCTTCCTGGGCGTGCCGGGACTCAGCCCCGTCGACGAGGGGGCCTATGCGCAGTGGCAGGAGTGGGTCGCGGACGACATCGACGTGCCGCTGGACAACTTCCGCGGGTACACCGCGGCGCTGCCGGAGCAGGAGGTGCAGGAGGAGCCGGGCGACCAGGCGCAGGTCGTGTACCGCTTCCTCGACGACGTCGTGCAGGCGGTGCTCGTCGACGAGAGCACCGACATCGACACGCTGCTGGCGGAGACGCAGGAAGAGCTCGCGGCCGAGCTCGAGCGGAGCTGAGGCAGGCCGCCGCGCGGATCGGCGGGTCGAGCTGCAGGGAGAGGTCGGGGGCGAGAGTGGCGCGTAGCGCAGCCGTCGGAGCCGGGCGGGTCGAGGCTGCCCCCTGCACCGTGGGCGGCGGCGCGGTCGAGGCGTCCTCGGCCTCTCCGCGACGGTCCCGCGTGGCACGGGCCAGGGCGACGCTGCCCGCCCTGCTCCTCGCGCTGCCGGCCGTCCTGGTCTTCGGCGTCTTCGCCTGGTGGCCTCTCGTCCGGGGCCTCGTGCTCGCCGGCCAGGAGAGCCGGGCCGGGGCGGACCCGCGGTGGGTGGGTCTCGACAACGTCACCTACGTCCTCGCCGACCCCCTCGTCGCCACGGCGGCCCTGAACACCCTGGCCTACACCGGGCTGGCCCTCGTCGTCGGCTTCCCGCTGCCCGTGGTCCTCGCCGTCGTCCTGACCGAGCTGCGGCGCACCCGCTCCCTGGCGACGACTCTCGTCTACCTCCCGGTCGTCATGCCTCCGGCCGTGGCGGTGCTCCTCTGGCGGACGCTCCTCGACCCCGCGGACAGCGGCGTGCTCAACACCCTCCTGGCGCGGGTGGGCGTCGAGCCCCAGCCCTGGCTCGCCTCGACGACGACCGCGCTGCCGGCGGTCGTCGTGGCCGCCACGTGGGCGAGCGCCGGTTCCGCCGTCGTCGTCTACGTCGCTGCGCTGTCCTCGGTGAGGACCGAGCTGTACGAGGCAGCCGAGCTCGACGGGGCCGGCGTCCTCGCCCGCGTGCGGCACGTGACGCTCCCGCACCTGCGAGGCGTCCTCCTGGTGATGCTGCTGCTGCAGCTGATCGGGACGGCTCAGGCCTTTACCGAGCCGTTCCTCCTCACCCGTGGCGGGCCGCAGCGGTCGACGACGACGCTGCTCATGGTCATCCGGGAGTACGCCGTCGTCCGCGGCGACCTCGGGGCGGCGGCGGCGCTCGGTGCGCTCCTCGCACTCTCGCTCGTGGCCGTGTCCGTGGCCTACTGGCGTCTCACGAGACGCTGGGGGAGCGCATGAACCTCCTGGGTCGGGCCACCGGCTCGCGGCCCCGGGCCTCCGAGCAGCGCACGCTCCGCTCGCCGGTGGCCCGCCGTCGACGCGGCGGTCGCGCGGCGGGTGCGGCGCTCGCCGCGGCCGTCCTCGCCGTCCTCGCCGTCGTGTCGCTCGGCCCGCTGCTGTGGCTGGCGAAGGCGTCGGTGTCCACGACGCAGGACCTGCTGCGCGAGCCGTTGGCCCTGTGGCCCTCGGGGGCCCGGTGGGACAACCTGGCTCAGGCGTGGGGCCAGGGCCAGGTCGGCCGTCACCTGGCGACGACCGCGGCCGTGGCCGGTGGCTCCCTCGTCGTCACGCTCGTCGTCGCGGTGACCGCCGCGTACGTCATCGCCGTCCTGCGGCCTCGGTGGGCGCCGCTGCTGACGGGTGGCCTCGTGGCGACGTTGCTGGTGCCGGGGGTGGCCCTGCTCGTCCCGCGGTACCTGACGGTGGCAGACATCCCCCTCCTCGGCCTCGACCTACGGGACAGCTACTGGGCGGTCTGGCTGCCTGCGGGAGCCGACGCCTTCGTGGTCCTCGTCCTCGCCCGGTACTTCGCCGGTCTGCCGCGGGAGATTTTCGAGGCGGCACGCGTCGACGGGGCGGGCCCCTTCCGCGTCCTCCTGCAGGTCGTCCTGCCCCTGTCCGGACCGGGCCTCACCGTGGTGTCGTTGCTCACGGTGGTCGCCGCCTGGAAGGACTTCCTGTGGCCGTCGCTCGTCCTGCTCGACCCCTCGCTCCAGCCGGTCGCCGTGGCTCTTCCGCGGCTGCTCGAGCCCCTGCCCCTCGCCGAGCAGATGGCCGCCCTCTTCCTCGCCGCACTCGTGCCGGTCCTGCTCTTCGTCCTGCTCCAACGCCACTTCTTCGCCGCCGCCGGCGCCTCAGGGGGGACCTCCCGATGACCACCACCGGACCGGCGGGCGCCGCGCCCGCGAGGCCCCTCCCCGGCCGAGTCCTCGTCACGGGCGCCGCCGGGCGCATCGGGGGCGCCGTCAGTCGGCTGCTGCACGCGGAGGGGGTGGCCGTGACGGCGCTCGACGTCGTGCCCGCCCCGTCGTGCGCTGCCGACCGGGTGGTCGTCGGGTCGGCCTGCGACGTCGACGTCGTCGCCGACGGGCTGGAGGGGGCGGACGCCGTCGTGCACCTCGCCGCCATGCCGCACCGGGACTCGGGCCGCCCGTACGACGTCTACCGCACCAACGTCTCCGCCACCTTCAACGTGCTGTCGCAGGCGGGGGAGCTCGGGGTCGCCCGGGCCGTCATCGCCTCGAGCATCAACGCGCTCGGCATCCCGATGAACCACCACGAGGTCATGCCGGCGTACTTCCCGCTCGACGAGTGCTCCCCGGCCGACGTCGACGACTGGTACTCGCTGTCCAAGCAGGCCGACGAGGCGACGGCCCAGATGGTGCACCGGCACTGGGGCACCGACGTGCTGGCGCTGCGCTTCCCGCTCGTGGACACCCCGGAGGTGCTGCGCGCCAAGGCGGACCGGCTCGCGGCCGATCCCGCCGCGGGCGCCCGCGAGGGGTGGTCCTACCTCGACCTGCGTGACGCGGCGGCCGCGGTGCTGGCGGGCCTCGTGGCCCCCTGGTCGGGCGCCCACGTCCTCATGCTGTCGGCCGCCGACACGCTCGTCGCCCGCCCGACGGCGGAGCTGCTGCGCGAGCACGCGCCCGGCGTGCCCGTCCGCGGCGACGTGCCCGGCCGCTGCCCGCTCGTCGACGCCGGACGGGCCCGCGAGCTGCTCGGCTTCCGGCCGCGTCACAGCGTCCACGCCGCGCCGCCGTCGGTCGTCGGCCCGCGCCGGCCGGCGGTCGGGCGCCCCGCGCGCTGACCCGGGCGTCGGCCGCGGCGCCGGCTCAGCGGGACGTCGGCCCGGGGACGGTCGAGTCGCCGACCACCAGCTCGCACGGCAACGACCGCACGCCGGGCGCCGCGCCCGCGGGGTCGGGGGAGAGCAGGTGCTCGGCCGCGGCACGGCCGAGGGAGCCGAGGAGCGGGTCGACGCTCGTGAGCCGCCGCTCGCCGTCGACGGAGCCCGTGTCCGGCCAGTTGTCGACGCCGACCACGGCGACGTCGTCGGGCACCCGGACGCCGCCGTCGCGGAGGACCTCCAGCAGGCCGCCGGCGATCTGGTCGTTGCCGCAGAAGACGGCGTCCACGTCGACGCCGTCGGCGAGGAGGCGGCGCCCGGCCTCGACGCCCCAGGCGCGGTGCCACGTGCCCCGCATCGGGGCGCCGCCGACGAGCGGCAGCCCCGCGGCGTCGAGCACCCCCTGCAGGCCCGCGACCCGCTCGTCCGCCGCACGGTCGCCCTGCGCCGTCACGTGGGCCACCTTCGTGCGGCCGATGTCGAGCAGGTGCTGGGTGGCCAGCCGCCCGGCCATGACGCCGTCGGAGATAAAGGACACGTCGCCCGGGCCGTCGGAGACGCCGAAGGCGTAGGCGACGGGGACGGCGAAGTCGGCGGTGACGGAGCGGATGTGCTCGCCGAGGCCGTCGCCGATGACGAGGAGCGAGTCGACCCGGCGGCCGCGGAAGCGCTCGACGTCCTCGCGCGTGAGCCCGTCGGACAGCAGGACGGCCATCTCCTTCGCGCCGAGCGCCGCCGTCGCGCCGACGAGGACGGGCATCGTGAAGGTGGCGTGCGCCTTGTGCGTCATGACGCCGACCGTCCGGCTGCGGCCCGTGGCGAAGAACTGGGCCAGGGCGTCGGGCCGGAAGCGCAGCCGCTCGGCCGCCTCGACGACCCGCATCCGGGTGGTCGCGGACATGCGACCGCCGCCGGACAGGGCGCGGGAGACGGTGGAGGGGGAGACGCCGGCCTCCTGGGCGACGTCGGACAGGCGCGGTGCCCGGGGCGCCGACGGCATGGGACCCCCTCGCTCGGCGCTGGCGGTGCCGGGCGGGCCGGCGCCGACGGCCCGGCGGCCGCACGCGGCGAAAGTACCGCAACGCGGGACGGGACGGACGGGCCTGCTGCGCCCACGGCGAACGTCGTCGTCGCGACGGAACGCCGCCCGCGGACGACCCGTTCGGAGGGTCGTGCGGGAGGCCGTCGGCCGCCCGCCGTCCGGGTGCCGCAGGGGCCGTGGGCGCTGCTCCGGCGCCCGGCGGCGTCGGACCCCCGGTGTACCGTCGATCCACGCCGTGCGACCAGGAGGGACGGGGCCCCGGCCCCCGCAGCCGATGAACCTCAAGAAGCTCGCCCGCGGTCCGATCCTCTGGGTCGTCATCGCGCTCGCCGTCCTGCTCCTCGCGACGCAGCTGTTCAACCCGTCGGCGGCGACCAAGGTCGACACCTCGCGGGGCCTCGAGCTCCTCGAGGGCGGCACCGTCACCAGCGCGCTCCTCGTCGAGGGCGAGAACCGGGTGCAGCTCGGGCTGTCGGAGCCCGTCGACGTCGAGGGGCGCGAGACCCGCAGCGTCACCTTCAACTACGTGGACCCCCGCGGCGACGACGTCGTCCAGGCCATCTCCGACGCGCAGGTCGCCACGGTCGACGACGAGGTGCCGCGCCAGTCGTTCCTCGGCTCGCTGCTCTCGACGCTGCTGCCGCTCATCATCCTCGTGGCGATCTTCTGGTTCGTGCTGTCCCGCATGCAGGGCGGCGGCGGGCGCATCGCCCAGTTCGGCAAGTCCAAGGCCAAGATGGTCTCCAAGGAGAGCCCCAAGGTCACCTTCGCCGACGTCGCCGGCGCGGACGAGGCCGTCGAGGAGCTCCAGGAGATCAAGGACTTCCTCTCCGACCCGACCCGCTTCCAGGAGGTCGGCGCCAAGATCCCCAAGGGCGTCCTCCTGTACGGCTCGCCGGGCACCGGCAAGACGCTCCTCGCCCGCGCCGTCGCGGGGGAGGCCGGCGTCCCGTTCTTCTCGATCTCCGGCTCGGACTTCGTCGAGATGTTCGTCGGCGTCGGCGCCAGCCGGGTCCGTGACCTCTTCGAGCAGGCCAAGACCAACGCCCCCGCCATCATCTTCGTCGACGAGATCGACGCCGTCGGCCGCCACCGCGGCGCCGGCATGGGCGGCGGGCACGACGAGCGCGAGCAGACGCTCAACCAGCTCCTCGTCGAGATGGACGGCTTCGACCCGAAGACCAACGTCATCCTCATCGCGGCCACGAACCGGCCCGACATCCTCGACCCGGCCCTGCTGCGCCCGGGCCGCTTCGACCGCCAAATCAGCGTCGAGCCGCCCGACATGAAGGGCCGCGAGCAGATCCTCCGCGTCCACGGGCAGGGCAAGCCGCTCGCGGCGGACGTCGACCTGGCCGCCGTGGCCAAGCGGACGCCCGGCTTCAGCGGTGCCGACCTGGCCAACGTCCTCAACGAGGCCGCGCTGCTCACCGCGCGCACCCACGCCAAGGTCATCGACAACGCCGCGCTCGACGAGGCCATCGACCGCGTCATCGCGGGGCCGCAGAAGCGGACGCGCCTCATGAACGAGGCCGAGAAGAAGATCACCGCCTACCACGAGGGCGGTCACGCGCTCGTCGCCGCCGCCATGCGGCACACCGACCCGGTGACGAAGGTGACGATCCTCCCGCGCGGCCGGGCCCTCGGCTACACGATGGTCATGCCGTCCGAGGACAAGTACTCGACCACCCGCAACGAGCTCCTCGACCAGCTCGCCTACGCCCTCGGCGGCCGCGTGGCCGAGGAGATGGTCTTCCACGACCCCACGACGGGCGCGAGCAACGACATCGAGAAGGCCACCGGCATGGCCCGCAAGATGGTCACCCAGTTCGGCATGAGCGAGCGGGTCGGCGCCATCAAGCTCGGCACGGCCGCCGGCGAGCCCTTCATGGGCCGCGACATGGGCCACGACCGCGGGTACGGCGAGAGCCTCGCCGCCGTCGTCGACGACGAGGTCCGCCGCCTCATCGAGGCCGCGCACGACGAGGCGTGGGAGGTCGTCGTCGAGCACCGCCCGGTCCTCGACGCCCTCGTCGAGCGGCTCCTCGAGAAGGAGACGCTGGACGCCGCCGAGCTCGCGGAGATCTTCGAGCCCGTCGCCAAGCGCCCGCTGCGGCCCGTGTGGCTGTCGAGCGAGCGGCGCCACGTCTCCGACCAGCCGCCGGTGCTCTCGCCGGCCGAGCGCCGCCGCCTCAACGGGTCGGTCAACGGCCACCGCCCGCCGGCGCCGCAGGACCAGGCGGCGTCCGTGCGGCCGGAGCACCCGGCCGAGGGCGCCGTCGAGGTCCCCGGCGACGGCCGGGTCGACCCGGGCCAGCAGGGCTGACGGGTGGGCGCCGGAGCGCCCTCGCGGATCGGCCCGCTGGAGACGGCCGCCCTCACCGGGCCGAGCAGCCGTCCCTTCGACGCCGCCCGCGCCGAGGCGGCCGTCCGCGAGCTGCTGATCGCCGTCGGCGAGGACCCCGACCGTGACGGCCTGCTCGACACCCCGGCCCGGGTCGCGCGCATGTACGCCGAGGTCCTCGGCGGCCTGCGCGAGGACCCGGCCGAGGTGCTGCGGACGTCGTTCGACCTGGGGCACGACGAGCTCGTCCTCGTGCGCGACATCGAGGTGTACTCGCTCTGCGAGCACCACCTCGTGCCCTTCCACGGCGTCGCGCACGTCGGGTACGTGCCGGCGGCGGACGGCCGCATCACCGGGCTGTCCAAGCTGGCCCGCCTCGTCGACGTCTTCGCACGGCGCCCGCAGGTGCAGGAGCGGCTGACGAGCCAGGTCGCCGACGCCCTCGTGGAGCACCTGCAGCCGCGCGGCGTCATCGTCGTCGTCGAGTGCGAGCACCTCTGCATGTCGATGCGCGGGGTCCGCAAGACCGGCGCGCGCACGGTGACCTCCGCGATGCGGGGGCAGCTGCGCGACCCGGCCACCCGCGCCGAGGCGCTCGCCCTCCTCCACGGGCGATGACCGCGGTGGTCGCCGCGCCGTCGGTGCCCGGGCTCACCGCCCCGGCCGCCGGCCGCACGCTCGTCCTCGGCGTCCTCAACACGACGCCGGACTCCTTCAGCGACGGCGGGTCGTACCCGGACGCGGCCGCCGCCGTCCGGCACGGCCTGGCCCTCGCGGCTGCGGGCGCCGACCTCGTCGACGTCGGCGGGGAGTCCACCCGGCCGGGCGCCGTGCGGGTCGACGCCGCCGAGGAGCAGCGCCGCGTCGTCCCCGTCGTCCGCGCGCTCGCCGCGGAGGGGGTGGCCGTCAGCGTCGACACGATGCGCGCCGCCACCGCCGAGGCGGCCGTCGCGGCCGGCGCCGTGCTCGTCAACGACGTCAGCGGGGGGCTCGGCGACCCCGCGATGGCCGGCGTCGTCGCGGACCTCGACGTCCCCTACGTCGTCATGCACTGGCGCGGGCACAGCGACGTCATGACGTCGCTCGCCACCTACGGCGACGTCGTCGCGGACGTGCGCGCCGAGCTCGAGGAGCGCGTCGGTGCGCTGCTGGCCGCCGGGGTGCGCCGGGAGCGGCTCGTGCTCGACCCGGGCCTCGGCTTCGCCAAGGACGCCGACCACGGGTGGGCGCTGCTCGCGGGTCTCGACCGCCTCGCCGCCCTCGGCCTGCCCCTGCTCGTCGGCGCGTCCCGCAAGCGGATGCTCGGCACGCTGCTCGTCTCCGCGGACGGCACGCCCCGGCCCGCCGGCGGCCGGGACGCCGCGACCGCGGCCGTCACGGCCCTCGTCGCCGCGCAGGGGGTCTGGGGCGTCCGCGTCCACGACGTCGCCCCCAGCGCCGACGCCGTCCGCGTGGCCGCGCGGTGGCGCGGCGCCGCGACGGCCCCCTCGTCCTCGGCGGCCGGCCGATGAGCGCCGACGTCGCCCGGGACCGGGTGGAGCTGCGCGGCCTGCGGGTCCGCGGCCGTCACGGCGTGCTGGCCGCCGAGCGCGAGCTCGGGCAGGTCTTCGTCGTCGACCTCGTGCTGGAGCTCGACACGCGGGCCGCGGCCGCGAGCGACGACGTCCTCGACACCGTCCACTACGGCGAGGTGGCAGAGGAGGTCACCGCCGTCGTCGCGGGGGAGCCCGTCGCCCTCCTCGAGCGCCTCGCGCAGCGCGTCGCCGACGTCGTCCTCGCCCGCGAGCGCGTGCTCGCCGTCGAGGTGGCCGTCCACAAGCCGGCCGCGCCGATCACCGTGGCCTTCGAGGACGTCGTCGTGCGGGTCCGCCGCGAGGCGCCGCCGCGGGGCACTCCCGTCGTCCTCGCGCTCGGCTCGGACCTCGGCGACCGCGCGGAGGTGCTGCGCTCGGCCGTCGCCGCGCTCGCCCGCGTCCCGGGCCTGCACCTGACGCGCGTGTCGCCGGTCGTCGAGTCGGCGCCCGTCCGGCTGCCCGGGACGGCCGCCGCCGAGGAGGCCGACCAGCAGCCCTTCCTCAACGCCGTGGTCGTCGGCACGACGACGCTGGCGCCGCACGACCTGCTCGCCGCCTGCCTCCGGGTCGAGGCGGGGCACGGGCGCGTGCGGCTCGAGCGGTGGGGCCCGCGGACGCTCGACGTCGACGTCGTCGACCTCGGCGGCACCGTCGCCCGGGACGACGAGCGGCTCCTCCTGCCCCACCCGCGCGCGCACGAGCGGCCCTTCGTCGTCGTCCCGTGGTCGCTCGTGGACGCGGGCGCGGTGCTCGCCGGCCCGGGCGGCGGGCCGGTCGGCGACCTGGCGTCGTCCCTGACGGCGGCCGACCCGGACGCCGTCCGCGTCCGCGCGGACGTCGACCTGCCGCTGCCCGACGTCGCGGCCGGGGGAGCGGCGTGACGCCGACCCGCTGGACGACGCCCGTCGGCGTCGCCGTCGTCACCGCCGTGCTGGGGTTCGCCCTCGTCGGGCCGCTCGAGATGATGGGGCTGCGGCTCACGCAGCTGCCGTGGACCGCCGTCGCGGCCGTCCTCCTGCTCGCCGTCGTCGTCCTCGTGCTCGGCTGGCCCGTGCGGCGCTGGACCCGCGGCCACCGCGACCGTCCGCTCGACCCCCTGCGCGCCGCGCGGACGGCGGCCCTCGGCCAGGCGTCGGCGCTCGCCGGGGCGGCGCTCGTCGGCTGGTACGTCGGGCAGGTCCTCCACCTGCTGCCCGACGTGGCCTTCCCGCTGCCGCGCGCCTCCGTCGTCAACCTCGGCGTCGCGGCAGGCGCCTCCGCGCTGCTCCTCGTCGCGGGCCTCGTCGTCGAGCGGTGGTGCCGCCTGCCCCCGGAGGACGACGACGAGCCCGGCCCCGGCGGCGGTCGCGCGGCGCGTCCGACCGCCTGAGGGCCGTCAGACCCGCGCGAGCCGTCGGACGGCCGCCAGCCCCTCCGGCGTCCCCGGCCAGTGCCGCGCCAGGGCGTCCGGCCCGGCAGCCCGGACGACGGAGCGCAGGACGAGGGCGACGACGACGGCGTCGTCGGCCCAGCCCAGCACCGGGACGACGTCGGGCACGAGGTCGACCGGCAGGGCCAGGTAGCCGACCGCGAGCCACAGCCGCACGCGCACCCCGCGCGGCAGGGTGCCGTCCGCGGCGAGCCGGCGCAGCATCCGCAGCAGGTCGGGCAGCAGCCGCAGCGCCTCGCGCAGGCTCGTCGCCTCCGGCCTGCCCCTCCAGAGGGCGGCGAGGAGGAGCAGCCACAGCACGACCGCGGCGACGACGGCGCCCAGCAGCACCGACCACAGCAGGTCCCACGACGCCCACGAGGTCCACGACGACGGCACGCCGCCACCCTGGCACCCCGCCTGACCGGCCGACGCGGCCGGCACATCGGTGCCCTCCTGCCGCCCGGGGGCCCGGATGTCGGCACATCGGCGCTCTCTTGCCTGCCGGATGTCCGGATGTCGCCACATCGGCGCCCTCTTGCCGTCTGGGGGTTCGGATGTCGGCACATCGGCGCCCTTCCGCCGCCCGAGGGCGGGCCCGTCGTGGTCCGCGGCGGCACGGGGCGGGCGCGCGGAGCGGGGGAGGCCGCGGCGCGCCTACCCTGGGACCGACATGGCCGAGCAGCGCACCCCCTCCCGTCGCGGGTCCCGCCGAGGGGGGCGTCCCCCCGGCGCCGGCCGCGCGCCGGCCCCCGTCGCCGACACCCCGCAGACCGCGGCCCTCCGCGCCGCGCTGGCGGAGGTCGGCGTCGCCGACGGGCAGCGGCTGGAGCGGCGGCTCGACGGCGCGCTGCGACGTCCAGGGCCGGAGCGAGGCGCGGCCCTCGAGCGGGTGGCGGCCGACGTCGAGACGGCGCGGGAACGGCTCGCCGTCCGCCGCACCACCGTCCCCGCGATCTCCTACCCGCCCGAGCTGCCGGTCTCGGGGGCCCGCGACGAGATCGCCGCCGCCATCCGCGACCACCAGGTCGTCGTCGTCGCCGGCGAGACGGGCTCCGGCAAGACGACGCAGCTGCCCAAGATCTGCCTCGAGCTCGGCCGCGGCGCCCGCGGGATGATCGGGCACACGCAGCCCCGGCGGATCGCCGCCCGCGCCGTCGCCGAGCGCGTCGCGGAGGAGCTGGCCGTCCCCCTCGGCGAGCAGGTGGGCTACGCCGTCCGCTTCACCGACCGCGTCAGCGACCGGACGCTCGTGTCCGTCGTGACCGACGGCATCCTCCTCGCCGAGGTGCAGCGCGACCCGATGCTGTCGCGCTACGACACCGTCATCATCGACGAGGCGCACGAGCGGTCGCTCAACATCGACTTCCTCCTCGGGATCCTCCACCGGCTCCTGCCGCGCCGGCCCGACCTCAAGCTCGTCATCACCTCGGCGACCATCGACCCGCGCCGCTTCGCCGACCACTTCGCCGACGTCGCGGGCGAGGTCCCCGTCATCGAGGTGTCGGGCCGCACCTTCCCCGTCGAGGTCCGCTACCGCCCGCTCGTCGACGACACGGCGGACGCCGACGCCGAGGAGGACGACGACGAGGACGACGACCGTCCCGCCCGCGCGGCGAAGGAGCCCGTGCAGGCGGTGTGCGACGCCGTCCGCGAGCTCGCCGCGACAGGCCCAGGCGATGTCCTCGTCTTCCTCCCCGGCGAGCGCGAGATCCGCGAGACCGCGGACGCCGTCGCCCGGATGCAGATGCGGGGCACCGAGGTCCTGCCGCTGTACGCCCGGCTGACCGGCGCCGAGCAGCACCGCGTGTTCTCCGCGCACGGCCCGGGCGTCCAGCGGCGGGTCGTCCTGTCCACCAACGTCGCCGAGACGTCGCTGACGGTGCCCGGCATCCGCTACGTCGTCGACGCCGGCCTGGCGCGCGTCTCGCGCTACAGCGCCCGTCTCAAGGTGCAGCGGCTGCCCGTCGAGGCGGTCAGCCAGGCGAGCGCGAACCAGCGGTCGGGGCGCTGCGGCCGCGTCGCCGAGGGCGTCGCGATCCGTCTCTACAGCGAGGCCGACTACGAGGGCCGCCCGCGCTTCACCGACCCCGAGGTGCTCCGGACGTCGCTCGCCTCGGTCATCCTCCAGATGGCCGCGCTCGGCCTCGGCCGGGTCGAGGACTTCCCCTTCGTCGACCCGCCCGACCGCCGCCAGGTCGCGGACGGGCTCGCGCTCCTCACCGAGCTCGGGGCCATCGAGACGACGGAGGGGGACGCGGCGGCGGAGCGGGGCCCCGCCGAGCAGCGGCAGCTCCGGCTCACCCCGGTCGGCCGGCGGCTGGCCCGGCTCCCGCTCGACCCGCGCCTGGCCCGGATGGTCGTCGAGGCCGACCGGAACAGCTGCGTGGCGGAGGTGCTCGTGCTCGCCGCGGCGCTGTCGGTGCAGGACCCGCGCGAGCGCCCCGCCGAGCACCAGCAGGCCGCCGACGCCGCGCACGCCCGCTTCCGCGACGAGCGCTCGGACCTGCTCACCCTCCTCGCCCTGTGGCGGTACCTCCACGCCCAGCAGGAGACGCTGTCCAGCAGTGCCTTCCGCCGGATGTGCAAGCGCGAGTTCCTCTCGTGGCTGCGCGTGCGCGAGTGGCAGGACGTGCACCGCCAGCTCCGGCAGCTGACCCGCTCCCTCGGCGTCGACGCGTCGAGCAGCGCGGTCCTGCCCGACGAGGACGCCGACGTCGTCGGCGAGGCGGACGACGGCGACGCGCCGGAGGAGGACGTGCTCCCGGGCAGCGAGCAGCAGGTCGACGCCGACCGCGTCCACGCGAGCGTCCTCGCCGGCTTCCTCTCGAGCATCGGGATGCGCGAGGAGCGCACGAAGGACCCGCGGGCGAAGGTCCAGGCGGGCCGCGACGCCGCGCGGCCCGATCGCCGGGAGCGTCGCAACGTCGAGTACCTCGGCGCCCGGGGCGCGCGCTTCGCCCTGTGGCCCGGCTCGGTGCTCGCCCGCAAGCCGCCGGCGTGGGTCATGGCCGCCGAGCTCGTCGAGACCTCGCGGCTGTGGGCGCGCGGCGTCGCCGCCATCCAGCCCGAGTGGGTGGAGGCGCTCGCCGGCCACCTCGTCCGGCGCACGTACTCCGAGCCGCACTGGAGCAAGAAGCGGGCGTCCGTCGTCGCCTCCGAGCGGGTGCTCCTCCACGGGCTGCCGCTCGTCGCCGCCCGGACCATCGCCTACGGCCGGGTCGACCCGGTGACGAGCCGCGACCTCTTCATCCGCCACGCGCTCGTCGAGGGCGACTGGGTGAGCACCCACCGCTTCCTCGACGACAACCGCGCCCTGCTCGACGAGGCGGAGGACCTCGAGCACCGCACCCGCACCCGTGGCCTCGTCGTCGACGAGGAGGCGCTCGTCGCCTTCTACGACGCGCGGGTGCCCGCCGACGTCGTCTCCGGGGCGCACTTCGACCGCTGGTGGAAGGGCGAGCGCCGCCGCCGCCCGGACCTCCTCACCTTCGACCCGTCGGCGCTGCTGGCCGACGCCGCGGCCGGCGTGCAGGTCGACGACTTCCCCCTCCTCTGGCGCGCGGGCGAGCTCGACCTGCGGGTCTCGTACCGCTTCGCGCCCGGCGAGGAGGACGACGGGGCGACCGTCCACGTGCCGCTGCGGGCCCTGGCCCAGCTCGACCCCGAGCCCTTCGCCTGGCAGGTGCCCGGCCTGCGCCACGAGCTCGTCACCGCCCTCGTGCGCGGGCTGCCCAAGGCCGTCCGGCGCCACCTCGCCCCGGCGCCCGACCGGGCCGAGGCGGTGCTGGCCGTCGCCGGCCCCGCGGACGGCCCCGTCCTCGAGGTGCTGTCGCGCGAGCTCGAGCGGCTCACGGGGACGCCGGTCCCGCTCGCCGACTGGGATCCCGCGGCGCTGCCGGACCACCTGCGGGTGCGCTTCACGGTCGAGGACGACGACGACCGGGCGGCCGACGGCAGCCCACGGGTCCTCGGCACGAGCCGCGACCTCCTCGCCCTGCGGCGCTCCCTCACGGCCGACGTCCGCCGCGCCGTCTCCGCGGCCGCCTCCGACCTCGAGCGCGGCGGGGCCCGGGACGCGGACGCGGCCTTCGCGACGGGCGCGCTGCCGGAGGAGGTCTCGACGGCCGGCGTCGCCGGCTACCCGGCGCTGACGGACGAGGGCGACGCGGTGGCCGTCCGGGTCTACCCCACGGCGGGGGAGGCGCGGGCCGCCCAGCGGGCCGGCACCCTCCGCCTGCTGCGGCTCGAGCTGCCGACGCCCGGCAAGGACGTCGTCCGCCGGCTGTCGAACACCGACCTGCTGACGCTGGCGCGCAGCCCGCACGGCAGCACGGCCGCGCTGCTCGACGACGTCTGGGACGCGGTCCTCGCCGACCTCGTCCGCCGGGCCGGCGGCCCGCCCACCGACCCGGAGGGCCACGCAGCCCTGCGCGAGCAGGCCCGCACCGCGGGTCCCGGGGCGGTGGCCGCGGCGGTCGGCGTCGTGGTCCGCGTGCTGCGCAGCGCCGCCGAGGTGGAGGAGCGTCTCGGCTCGCTCGCCGACGGCGCCGGCGCGGGCCTCCGGGCGCTCGCGGTCCGCCCGGCGCTGGAGGACCTGCGCGCCCAGCTCGCGGGGCTCGTGCACCCGCGGATGGTCACGGCGGCCGGGCTCGACCGGCTCCCGGACCTCCAGCGCTACCTCCAGGGGATGCTGCGCCGGGTCGCCTCGCTGCCGGGCGACGCCGCGCGCGACCGCGACCGCACCGGCGTCGTCCAGCGCTCCGCCGCCGAGGTGGAGGCCGCCGTCGCGGCCCTGCCGGCGTCCCGGCGGGGCGACGACGACGTCCGCGAGGTGCGCTGGACGCTCGAGGAGCTGCGGGTCAGCCTCTTCGCGCAGGGCCTGCCGACCCGCGGGTCGGTCTCGCCGCAGCGGGTCACCCGGGCGCTCGCCGCGCTCCCGCGCGACGACGGCTGACGTCCTCAGCCCTCGAGCGCGACCTCGTCGCCCAGCGCCACCGGCCCGGGGTCGAGCACGCGGGCGCCGACGCCCAGCAGCAGCGAGGTCCCGCCCGGGCCGTCGACCGCCCGGTCGGCGGCCAGCGCGCCGAGGAGGTCGTCCGTCGCCCGCGCGCCCGTGCCCGGCACCCGCTGGACGACGGCGCACCGGGCCACCCCGTCGCCGACGAGGACGCGGGCGCCGCCGAGCCGCAGCACCCGGCCCGACCAGGTGTCCTCGACGAAGGGGGCGGCGTCGTCTGTGCCCACGAGGACGAGGGAGCGGAACCGCTCGTCGTCGAGCGGGGCGCCGGTCCGGCGGGACAGCTCGCGCAGCGACGACGTCGTGACGAGCACGAGCGGGTCGGCGTAGACGACGGCGCCGGGGCGCAGGACGCGGGCGAGCGCGACCGGCCGGCCCACGAGGTCGCCCAGGGCCGCGTCCCACGGGCCCGGGACGGGCGTCACGGGCGCCGGCCGCCCCCAGTAGTCGGCGAGGGACGGCGTGGCCGGGACGGACGGCTCGGGCACGTGGTGGTGGCCGCCGGGGAGGTCGAGGGCGAGCCCGCCGCCGGGCGGGACGTGGGCGCGCACCCGCAGGACACCGGGGGTGCGGACGGTGCGGGCCACGGCGAGGGCGCCGGCGGCGTCGTGCTCGACGAGGCACCACCCGCGGTCGCCGACCGGCCCGTGGGCGGCGAGGTCGACCCGGGCGGGGTGGAGGTGCGCGGCGCCCTTGAGCGGCGTGAGGCCGAGCCGCCGCACGCGTCCGACGACCTGCGGCGCCCCCACGCGGGCGACGCTACGCCGGGGTCCCCGGGGGCCCCGGGGTGGCGGGCCCGCGGAGCCCGTCGGGCCCCCGCCGGCCGGGTCGCGCGACCCGGCCGGCGGGGGCGAGGGGTCACCGCGGGACGACGCGCTCGCCGAGGCGGGGGAGCGTCCCGGCGACGAGGTCCTCGGCCGCCGGCACCGGGCGGGCGGCCCCGCCGAGGAAGGCCGCGCGGCCCTGGACGGGCAGGTGGAGCGCGGTGCGGGCCAGGTCGACGGTGTACGCGGCGGAGCCGCCGTCGACCGTCGTCACCCAGCCCGGGTACGCGCCGACGACGACGAGGCCGACGCGGTGGCCGGCGGGCACGACGACGTCCTGCGCCTGCAGCTCGACGGACACCCGGTGCGTGCCCGCGCCGGGCAGGCGCAGGGCCCCCCGGGCGAGGACCTGCAGCGGCGTCTCGCCGCGCACGACCTCGGCGTCGAGGAAGCAGCCGGTGTCGGCCTCGACGCCCTCGCCCCAGCAGGACCGGGTCTCCAGCGCCCGGACGCCGCCCCCGGTCGTGAGGACGCGGTCGGCCGTGCCGTAGTCGACGAGCATGACGCCGACCTGGCCCTGGCCCGTCGCCGCGGCGTGCGTGACCTCCAGGTCGACGCGCGGCGAGCCCGACAGCCGGACGTCCTCGCGGAGCTCGCCGCTCGTCCACAGGAGGCGGTTCGGGTTGTCGCCCTCGGCCACGGCGGCCGCCTCGCGCTGGCGGGCGTTGCTCGTGACGACGACGTCGCCCTGCGTCCGGCGCGCCGGGGCGAGGGTCCCGTCGGCCTGCGGCTGCAGGCGGACGGTGCGCGTGGGCACCGGCCAGGCGTCGCTCGTGCGGATCTCGCCCGGGCGCGTCTCGACGCGGACCGACGGCTCGTCGTGGATGCCGTTGTCGACGTCCATCAGCTCGGCGTCGAACCAGCGGTGCAGCTCGCGGACCCACTCCTCGCGGTCGGAGTCGAAGGGGTCGGTGTGGCCGGAGCGGATGAGCCAGAGCTTGCGCTCGACGTCGTGCTCGCCCAGCTCGTCCCACAGCTCGGAGAAGTGCCGCATCTTGACGTTGTCGTCCTGGAGGCCGTGGACGACGAAGACGCTCGCGGTCATCTGCGAGGCGTCGTAGGGGCCGCCCGCGCGCTCGCCGCCCTCGCGGTAGTCGCGCTCGGCCCAGACGTCGTTGTAGGTGCCGCTCGCGTCGTCGGCGTCCACGCCGAGCTGCGTCAGCGCCGCGGCGCAGTCGACCGCCTCGGTGCGGTTCTGCGACACGTAGTTGCCGAGGTACGGCAGGTAGCCGGTGGAGAAGGGCAGGTCGCCCGCGCGCGTGTAGTCGTACCAGGAGCTGATGGCCTCGATCGGGACGATGGTCTCGAGCCCGGTCGTCCCGGCCGCGGCGACGCCGTTGGCCAGGGTGCCGTCGTAGGACTTGCCGATCATGCCCGTGCGCCCGGCGCTCCAGGTCGCCTCGACGACCTCCCCGTCCAGGTCGTAGGCGGTGCCCTCCCCGGCCAGCCACTCGACGACGGCGGCGACGGAGTCGACGTCCGAGGGGCCGCCGACGTCGGTGCAGCCCGTGGAGCGGCCCGTGCCGGCCATGTCGACGGCGACGAAGGCGTAGCCGCGCGGCACGAAGTAGTTGTCGTAGAAGAGGGGGAAGTTGAGCGGCCGGCCCTCGGCGTCGTACTGCTTGCGCTGGGACTCGAGGCCGCGGCCGCAGCAGAGGTAGTACGGGCTCGCGTCCATGATCACCGGCACGTCGGCGTCGAGCCCCGCCGGCCGGATGATGTCGGCGACGACGAGGTCCGGCTCGCCGTCGCCGTCGGCGTCGGGCGCCTCGACGCGGACGGTCTCGCGCACCGCGTCGGCGTAGTCGAAGACGGGCTGCGTCAGGCCGTCGGCGACGACGGGACCCGTGGGCGCCACGGTCGCCGGTGCCGCGGGCGCCGGCGCGGCGGTCGCGGGCACCGCCAGCAGCGGGACGAGCAGCGCGGCGCCGGTGACGGCGGTGCGGGCCACGAGGGCGGCCCGGGAGCGGCGCCCGGCGGTCGTCGGGCGGTCGGTGCGGGGCCGTTCGGGGGTCGGGCGTGGCACGGAGGGGCTCCCGGGTGCTGGTCGGCGTCGTCGGCGGCCCCGGCGCGGTCCGCGCCGGGACTTCCCACCCTTCCAGCGCAAAAGCCCCTGCACCAGGGTCATCGGGACATCCGGGCGCCGACCCGGGCGTCGCCGTCGCCCGGCGGCCCGCCCTACCCTCGCGGCGTGACGACGACCTCCGCCCCCGGCCCGCTCGCGGGCGCCGTGCCCATCGCGCTCGTCCGGCGCGGCGACGTCGTCGAGTCGGCGCACCACGGGCACGTCGTGCTCCTCGGGCCCGACGGCGACGTCGTCGGCGGGCTCGGCGACCCGGACGCGCTCGTCCTGCCCCGCTCGTGCCTCAAGCCGCTCCAGGCGCTCGCGATGCTGCGCTCCGGCCTGCGCCTCGGCGGCGACCTCCTCGCGCTCGCGACGGCGAGCCACAGCGGCGAGGACTTCCACCGCGACGGCGCCCGCCGCGTCCTCGCGTCGGTCGGCCGCGACGAGACGTCCCTCGCGAACACCCCCGACCTCCCGCTCGACGAGCACCTGCGGGCCACCTGGACGGCCGAGGGCCGCGCGCCGGAGCGCCTGGCGCAGAACTGCTCCGGCAAGCACGCGGCCATGGTCGCCACGTGCGTGGCCGCGGGCTGGCCGGTCGAGGGCTACCTCGACCCCGACCACCCGCTGCAGCGGGCCGTGCTCGCGACCGTCCGCGACGCGGCCGGCCGGCCGGGCGTCCCCGCCGCGGGGCACGTCACGACGGACGGCTGCGGCACGCCGCTGCCCACCGTGCCGCTGTCCGGGCTCGCGCAGGCCTTCGCGGGGCTGGCCACGGCCGGCCGGGGGACGCCCGGGCACGCGCTGGCCGAGGCCGTCCGGGACTTCCCGGTGTGGGTGGGCGGCACGACCCGGGACGTCACCGCGCTCCTGCGCGGCGTGCCCGGCCTCGTGGCCAAGGACGGCGCCGAGTCCGTCTACGCCGCGGCCCTGCCCGACGGCCGCGCCGTCGCCCTCAAGGTCCTCGACGGCGGCGACCGCGCCCGCCGGGTGGCCATGGCCGCCGCCCTCACCGCGCTCGGCGTCGACGCGCCCGTCGTCGCCGAGCAGGCGACCGCGCCCGTGCTCGGCCACGGCGAGGTCGTCGGCGAGGTCGTCGGCGTGCCGGTGCCGCTGCGGTGAGGGCGGTCCTGCAGCGGGTCTCGCGGGCGTCCGTCGTCGTCGACGGCGAGGTGGTCGGCGCCGTCGACCCCGGCGGGGACGGCGGGGGCGGGCAGGGGCTGTGCGTGCTCGTCGGCGTCGCCCGCGACGACGGGCCGGAGCAGGTCGCGGCGATGGTCCGCAAGGTCGCCGGGCTGCGGGTGCTCGACGGCGAGCGCTCCGTGGTCGAGGCCGGGGCGCCCGTCCTCGTCGTCAGCCAGTTCACGCTGCAGGGGGACACGCGCAAGGGGCGCCGACCCAGCTGGTCGGCGGCCGCGCCCGGCGACGTCGCCGCCCCGCTCGTCGACGCCGTCGTCGCGGGGCTCCGGGCGGAGGGCCTCGAGGTGGCCACCGGGCGCTTCGGCGCCCACATGGCCGTGGAGCTCGTCAACGACGGGCCGGTCACCCTCGTCGTCGACGTCTGACGTCCCGCGCGCCGGACGCGGGGACCGAGGAGGGGGCCGGGGGAGCCGGGCGGGTGGACGGCCGGGCCGCGCCGGCGACGGGCACCTACGCTGCGCCCATGCAGTCGATCTTCCAGGCCCAGGGCCTCGTCACCCTGCTCCTCGGCCTGGCCGTCCTCGCGCTCTGCGTCTACGCCCTCGTCGACGCGGCCCGGCGCCCGGCCGGCGCCTTCGCCGCCGCGGGCAAGCTGACGAAGAACAAGTGGGTGGCCATCCTCGCGGTGGCCTCGCTCGTCAGCTTCGCGACGGCGGGCGGCCTCGGCCTCATCATCATCCCGCTCGTCGCCGCGGGCGTGTACCTCGCCGACGTGCGCCCCGCCCTCCGCTCGGTGGGCGGCGGCCCCGGCAGCCGCGGAGTCGGCAGCTCCGGCTGGTGACCCGCCGGGGCGGACGCCCCTAGGGCGCCACCGCCCCCCACGCCACGGCCACCTCGCCGAGCCGCCAGCGCCGCGGGCCGCCCCGGGGCGCCCGGACGACGACCGGCCACCCCTCCGCCGCCACGGCGCGGCACGTCGCGACCCACCGCTGCCGCGGCCCCCACGGGGCGAGCGGGGCGGCGCGGTGCCAGGCCGCGTCGAGCGCGGCCAGCCACGCGTGCACCCGCGTCCCCGGCACGTTGGCGTGGACGAGGGCCTTCGGCAGCCGCTCGGCGACGTCGGAGGGCTGCGCGCCCGGGAGGGCGAGGTCCGCCGTGCGCACCGACAGGACGAGCTCCCGCGGCCCGTCGGCGCCGACGACCGCCCACGCCGCCCGCCGGCCCACCTCGTCGCACGTCACGTCGAGCAGGAGCCCGCCCGGGGCGAGGCGGCCCGTCACGAGGTCCCACGCCGCCGGCACGTCCTCGACGGCGTACTGCCGCAGCACGTTGGCGGCCCGCACGAGGACCGGACGGCGCCCCGCGACCGGCCCGCCGAGCTCGAAGCCCCCGACGCCCACGTCCACGCCGCGGACCTCCGCCGCGGGCAGGCCGTCGAGGAGGCGCCGGGCGAGCGCGGCGCGCTCGCGGTCCACCTCCAGCCCGACGACCGCGACGTCGGGCCGCACCTCCCGCAGCGCCCGCGCGAGCCGCAGCGTCGTCGTCGGCACGGCGCCGAAGCCGAGGTCGACGACGAGGGGGTCCTCGGCCGCCAGGAGCAGGCGGGCGCCGGGGCCGGCGGCCCACCGGTCCACCCGGCGCAGCCGGTCCGGGCCCGTGGTGCCCCGCGTGACGACGCCGACGGGCGCCCCCGCCGGCGCCCGCCGGGCGAGCGCGCCCGCGGGCACGGCGGCGGAGGAGGGCGACGGCACGCCCCATGGTCCCCGACGTCGCCCGCACGCCCCGCCGCCGCGGGGCGGCGCGTCGCGCGCAGGGCGTAGCGTCCCGGTCGTGCCGACCGTGCCCGACCGCCCGACCGCCGACCCCGCGGACGGCCCGGACGGCCCCGGGGCCGGAGCGCCGGCGGCCCCGCCCCGCCGCGTGGCCCTCCTGTCCGTGCACAGCTCGCCCCTGGACCAGCCCGGCAGCGGCGACGCCGGCGGCCTCACGACGTACGTGCGCGGCCTCGCCGCCGCGCTGGCCCGGCGCGGTGCCGCCGTCGACCTGCTGACGCGCGCGACGGCGCCCGACCAGCCGCCCGTCGTCCGGGTCGGCCCCGGCGTCCGCGTCCTCCACGTCCCCGCGGGCCCGGCGCACGAGGTGCCGAAGGAGGAGCTGCCCGCGCTGCTGCCCGCCCTGGCCGACCGGCTCCTCGACCCGCCCGACGCCACGCCGGCGGAGCGCTACGACGTCGTCCACGGGCACTACTGGCTCTCCGGGGTGGTCGGGCGGCGCCTGGCCGCACGGTGGCGGGTGCCGTTCGTCCAGACGATGCACACGACGGCGCGGGTCAAGGACCTCCACCGCGGGCCCGGCCAGCCGCCGGAGCCCGCGGTCCGGGTCCGCGGCGAGGAGGAGGTCGTCGCGGCGGCCGACGGGCTCGTCGCGAGCACCGTCGACGAGCGGCGGGAGCTCGTCGAGCTCTACGGGGCCGACCCCGACCGCGTCGCCGTCGTGCCGCCCGGCGTGGACCTGTCGGCCTTCGCGCCGCCGGCGGACGCCGCCGACGCCGCGGCGGGGCGGCGGGCGCTCGGGCTCGGGGACGACGACCTCGTCGTCCTCTTCGCCGGCCGGCTGCAGCCGCTCAAGGGGCCGGACGTCCTGGTCCGGGCGGCCGCGGCGCTGCGCGCCGGCGTGCTCGACCCCGGCCGGGCCGCCCGCCTCGTCGTCGTCGTGGTCGGGGGGCCGTCGGGGGCGGGGGCCGGCGCCAGCGCGCGCGACGACCTCGACGCGCTCGCCCGCTCCCTCGGGCTGCGCGGGGTGCCCGGCGCGGACGACGTCGTCCGGCTCGTGGACCCGCAGCCCGCGCCCGCGCTCGCGCGCTGGTACCGCGCCGCCGACCTCGTGGCGGTGCCCTCGCGCACGGAGTCCTTCGGGCTCGTTGCGCTGGAGGCGCAGGCCTGCGGCACGCCCGTCGTCGCGACGAGCACCGGCGGGCTCCGCACCGCGGTGGTCGACGGCGTCACGGGGGTGCTGGTCGACGGGGCGGACCCGGCGACGTGGGCCGCCGTGCTGGCCGACCTCCTGCGCGACGACGCCCGCCGCGCCCGTCTCGGCGCGGCCGCCGTCGAGCACGCCGCCGGCTACGGCTGGGACGCCACGGCGGCGCGCACCGAGGCCCTCTACGTCCGGGCGCGCGCCGCCGTCGCGGCCCGGGCCGCCCGCCGGACGCCCGCGCCCTGCCGCTGAGCAACCGGCCCCCGGGCCCCGCCCCGGGCGAGGTGCCGCCGACGGCCCGGCCCCTACGCTGGCGGCCATGTCGATGACCCTGGTGCTGCTCCGCCACGGCGAGAGCGAGTGGAACGCGAAGAACCTCTTCACCGGCTGGGTGGACGTCCCCCTGTCGGCGAAGGGCGAGGCCGAGGCGCGGCGCGGCGGCGAGCTGCTCAAGGGGGAGGGGCTGCTCCCCGACCTCGTGCACACGTCGCTCCTGCGCCGCGCGATCACCACGGCCAACCTCGCGCTCGACGCCGCCGACCGGCACTGGGTGCCCGTCACCCGCTCCTGGCGCCTCAACGAGCGCCACTACGGCGCGCTGCAGGGCAAGGACAAGGCCCAGACGCTCGAGACCTACGGCGAGGAGCAGTTCATGCTCTGGCGCCGCTCGTACAGCACCCCGCCGCCCGCCATCGAGGCCGGCGACGACTTCAGCCAGGCCGGCGACCCGCGCTACGCCGACCTCGGCGACGCCATGCCGGCCACCGAGTGCCTGCAGGACGTCGTCGCGCGGATGCTCCCGTACTGGGAGGACGCCGTCGTCCCCGACCTGCGTGCGGGCCGCACCGTCCTCGTCGCGGCGCACGGCAACTCGCTGCGCGCCCTCGTCAAGCACCTCGACGGGATCTCCGACGACGACATCGCCGGCCTCAACATCCCCACCGGCATCCCGCTGCTCTACGAGCTCGACGACGAGCTGCGCCCGCTGACGCGCGGCGGCCGCTACCTCGACCCGGACGCCGCCGCGGCGGCGGCCGCGGCCGTCGCCGCCCAGGGGCGCCGCACCTCCTGACGACCGGTCCCGCACGCACGAGGGCCCGCACCGCCGGACGGCGGTGCGGGCCCTCGTGCGTGCGGGGGGCTCAGGCGACGGGCTGGACCGGCTTCATCCACTCGCCGGTGACGAGGAAGCCGACGCGGCGCACGACGGAGACCGCGTGGTCGCCGTAGCGCTCGAAGTAGCGGCTGCAGAGCGTCATGTCGATGGTCCGCTCCGTCGACTCCGACCACTCCGGGGCGTTCATCGTCGTGAAGACCGACTTGTGGAGCTCGTCGAGCCGGTCGTCGTCGCGCTCGACCTGGGCGGCCAGCTCGAGGTCGCGCGTCGTGATGACGGTGCCCGCGGCCGTGGCGATGCGGGCCGCGGCGTCGCCCATCTCGGTGATGGTCGGGACGAGCACCTCGGGGACGACGTGGTGCGGGTGGCGCAGGCGCGCCTGGCTCGCGACGTGGCGGGCGAGGTCGCCCATCCGCTCGAGCGACGTGGACATGCGCAGCGCCGAGACGACGACGCGCAGGTCGGTGGCCACGGGCGACTCGCGGGCGAGCAGCGTGACCGCCCGGTCGTCGAGGTGGCGCTGCTGCGCGTCGATCTGCGCGTCCGCGCTGATGACGCTCTCCGCGAGGGCGAGGTCGCCCTCGAGCAGGGCCTGCGTGGCGTTGGCCATGGCGGCGCTGACCAGGCCGCTCATCTGGGTCAGCTGCTCGGCCAGGGACCGCAGCTCGTCGTGGAAGACCTCTCGCATGGCCGCAGCGTTCCACCGTCGCGTGAACGCCGTCGACCCCCGGGGTGAACGGGAGGCGACCGGCGCGCGCCGGGCCGTGGCGCGGGGCCCTCCCCGGCCCGCCGGCGCCCGGGGCAGCCCTACGCTGCGGCGCGTGGACGGCACCTGGACGACGGCCCTCGCCGGCCTGGTCGGCGTGCTCGTGGGCGCCGGCGGCGTCCTCGCGTCCCGCTGGGGCGAGCGGCGCCCGGCCCCGCCGCCCGACCTCGACGACGACCTCCCGCCCGGCGCCACCGACGTCCTCGCCGTGCTGTCCTCGGCCACCGTCGTCCTCGACGTCGCCGACTCCGTCGTGCGGGCCAGCGCCGCCGCGCACGCCTTCGGCATCGTCCGCGACCGCGAGCTCGTCCACGAGGAGCTGGCGCGGATGGTCGCGCACGTGCGCCGCGACGGGGAGATCCGCGACGCCGAGATGCAGCTGCCGCGCGGCCCCTTCGTCCCGTCGTCCCCCGACGGCGCGGGCATGCTCGTCGTCGGCGTCCGGGTGGCGCCGCTGGGGTCGCTGCACGTCCTCGTCCTCGTCGAGGACCGCACCCAGGCCAAGCGACTGGAGGAGGTCCGGCGGGACTTCGTCGCCAACGTCAGCCACGAGCTGAAGACGCCGGTCGGCGCCATCGCCCTCCTCGCCGAGACGATGGACCAGGCCGCCGAGGACCCGGCCACGGTGCGCCGCTTCGCCCAGCGGATGACCCGTGAGTCGCAGCGGCTGTCGGCGCTCGTGCAGGAGATCGTCCAGCTCTCCCGCCTCCAGGACGCCGACGCGCGGCACCAGCCCGTGCCCGTCGACGTCGACGAGGCCGTCCTCGAGGCCGTGGACCGGACCCGCCTCGTGGCCGACGGCCGCGGCGTGCGCATCACCACGCAGCTGTCCGCCGAGGGCGCCGACCCGGCGCGCCGGCAGGGCCCGCCCGCCCAGGTCTGGGGCGACCGTGAGCTCGTCGTCACGGCGGTGCGCAACCTCGTCGACAACGGCGTGCACTACTCCGACCCCGGCACGCGCGTCGCCGTCGTCGTCTCCGTCGTCGGCGAGCGGGTGGAGGTCGTCGTCCGCGACCAGGGCATCGGCATCCCCGAGGCGGAGGCCGACCGCGTCTTCGAGCGCTTCTACCGCCTCGACCCGGCCCGCTCGCGGGCCACGGGCGGCACGGGCCTCGGCCTGTCCATCGTCAAGCACGTCGCGGCCAACCACGGCGGCGACGTGGGGCTGTGGAGCCGCCCCGGCGAGGGGTCGACCTTCACGCTCCGCCTCCCGCTGCGCCGGGCCGCCGACGACGTCGCCGCCCCCGCCGCCGAGCCCCGCGCCGCGGGCTGACCCGGCTCGTCACCCGCAGCACCCCAGGACCTCAGGACCGCCAGACCCGCCCGACCACCGCACCGAGGGGCCGCGCCGCACGAGGCGGCCGGCCCGCAGACGCCGAGGAGCGCCCGTGACCCGCATCCTGCTCGTCGAGGACGAGGAGTCCCTCAGCGACCCGCTGGCCTACCAGCTGGGGCGCGAGGGCTACGAGGTCGCGGTGGCCGCCGACGGCCCCGCCGCCCTCGCCGAGTTCGACCGCGCCGGGGCCGACCTCGTCCTGCTCGACCTCATGCTCCCCGGGCTGCCCGGCACCGAGGTCTGCCGCCAGCTCCGCGCCCGCAGCGCCGTCCCCGTCATCATGGTGACGGCCAAGGACAGCGAGGTGGACGTCGTCGTGGGCCTCGAGCTGGGCGCCGACGACTACGTGACGAAGCCGTACTCCTCGCGCGAGCTCCTCGCCCGCATCCGCGCCGTGCTGCGCCGGGGCGGCGAGGTCGACGAGGGCGAGGACCCGGCCGCCCTCGCCGCCGGCCCCGTGCGGATGGACGTCGAGCGCCACGTCGTCACCCTCGGCGGCGAGCCGCTGTCCCTGCCGCTCAAGGAGTTCGAGCTCCTCGAGGTGCTGCTGCGCAACGCCGGCCGGGTGCTGACCCGCGGCCAGCTCATCGACCGGGTGTGGGGCGCCGACTACGTCGGCGACACGAAGACGCTCGACGTCCACGTCAAGCGGCTGCGCGCCAAGATCGAGGACGACCCGGCCAGCCCGACGCGCCTCGTCACCGTGCGGGGGCTCGGCTACAAGCTCGAGGGCTGAGCCCGCCCGGCCCGGCGACCCGACCCGACGGGGTGACCGTCGGGGGAGGAGCGCCACCGATGAGTTCCCCGCCCGTCGCCGGTCGGTAGGGGCAGCGGGCGGCGAGGGGCCGCCCGCACGCAGCGGGCGGAGCACCGCCCCCGGACGAGGAGGCCCCGTGGCCGTCGAGATCAGCCCGTACCTGTACCCCCGCGGCGACGTCCGCGAGGCGCTGGAGACCTACCGCCGCGCGCTGCGCGGCTCCGAGCCCGAGGTGACGACCTACGGGCAGATCGGCATGCCCGACCCCGCGAGCGCCGACCTCGTGGCCAACGCGATGCTCCGCAGCGAGGTCGTCGGCGTCCTCATGGTCTCGGACTACCCGCCGGGCATGCCCGAGGAGCAGCGCCCCCCGGCGGGCGGCCTGGCCGTGTGGGGCGACGACGGCCCGATGCTCGAGGCGGCGTGGGAGGTGCTCTCCGAGGGGGCCGAGGTCCACCAGGACCTGTCGCCGTCGCCGTGGGGCACCCGGTTCGGCACCCTCACCGACCGGTGGGGCGTCAGCTGGATGTTCGACGTCGCGGCACCGGCCACGGCCTGAGGTCCTCGGCCGCGCGACCGGCTCGACCGGTGCGGGACGGCCCCGGACGCAGGACGGCCCCCGACCGGCAGGTCGGGGGCCGTCCTGCGACGTGCGGGCGGTCAGGCGTCCTCGGCGGGCAGCAGCCCGTCGTACTCCGGCAGCGTCGCGTCGAGGAGCGGGACCGAGACCTCGAGCGCCTCGTCGCCGACGGCGATCGTGACCTCGGCCAGCGTGCCCGGCTGGTGGCCGACCGGGTCGGCGACGAGGGTGCCGGTCGTCTCCGCGCCCTCGGGGGCCTCGAGCGGCGGGACGCCGAGCGTCTCCTCGGGGACCTCGGTGAGCGGGACGCTGCTGCGCGGGGGCACGACGACCTCGGCGAAGAGCCCGCCCGGCCCGCTGATGACGGCCGAGACCTCCTCGAGCGACTCGTTGACGAGGACGCCGTAGAGCGCGGCGGCCTGGTCCTCGCCCGCGCCGAGCAGGAGGAGGTTGCGGGCGAGCAGGCGCTGCTGGACCTGCTCGGTCGTCGTCTCCTGGAGGACGACCGACGCCGAGACGCCGTCGGACGGCGCGTACTGCAGCTCGGTGGAGAACTGGTTGACGACGGGGGAGACCGCGCAGCCGGTCGTCAGCGCGAGGGCGCCGGCGGCCAGGAGGGCGGCGCCCGACCGGACGGCGGCGCGGGGCGCCGCGGGGCGGGGAAGGGGCACGGGTGTCTCCTCGGTCGTCGGTCCGTCGCGGCCGGGCGGTCGGCGCGGACGTCGGGGGCAGCGTAGCCGCGGCCGCCCCGCCGGGCCCCGTGGGCCCCGGCCCGTCGTGGCGGGGGCCGAGGGCGGCTCTGCCGCAGGGCCCCGGGCCCCGCCCTGGCCGGCCGCCGCGGTCGGCGCGGAGGGGGCGGGGAGAGGTCTGGGAGGGGCCCGGGGGGCGGGCGGGGAGACCCGCCGGAGGGGCCGGAGCGGTGTCCCGCGGCACCCGTCGCAGCATGCGCCCGGTCTTCCTGTCAAGGCCCTGGGAGGACGGATGCGGCCCTCCGCGAGCCCCTGACCTGCGACGATGCTCGTGGACGGGCCCGGAGGGGCCCTCTCGCCGTGGTAACCTGGCCGCCGCGGAAGGGGATGTGAGCAGATGGCTTTCACTGTTGGCGAGACTGTCGTGTACCCCCATCACGGGGCGGCGCTGATCGAGGAGATCAAGACCCGCATCATCAAGGGCGAGGAGAAGCTCTACCTCCGCCTCAAGGTCGCCCAGGGTGACCTCACCATCGAGGTCCCGGCGGAGAACTGCGACCTCGTCGGCGTGCGCGACGTCGTCGGCAAGGAGGGCCTGGACCGCGTGTTCGAGGTCCTGCGCCAGCCGTACACCGAGGAGCCGACCAACTGGTCGCGCCGGTACAAGGCCAACCTCGAGAAGCTGGCCTCCGGCGACGTCATCAAGGTCGCCGAGGTCGTGCGCGACCTCTCCCGGCGCGACGCCGACCGCGGCCTGTCCGCCGGCGAGAAGCGCATGCTGGCCAAGGCCCGCCAGATCCTCGTCTCCGAGCTCGCGCTCGCGGAGAAGACCGAGGAGGAGAAGGCCGAGGCCATCCTCGACGAGGTCCTCGCGTCCTGAGACGTCCCGAGGACCGCATGAGCACCACGCACGACGCCGAGCCCGCCGTCCCGTCCGGGGCGGCGGGCTCCGTGCGTCCGGGCCCGGACGCGACGGCGGGGGCGGGCCGCCGCGGGGGCGTCGCCTGCGTCCTCGTCGCCGCCGGCGCGGGCACCCGGCTCGCGGCCGGGCGTCCGAAGGCCTTCGTGCCCGCCGCCGGGCGTCCGCTCCTCGTCCACGCGGCCGAGGGCCTGGCCGCCGCCGGGGCGGTGGACGTCCTCGTCGTCGTCGTGCCGGCGGGGGCGGAGCGCGCCACGGAGGAGCTGCTCGCGCCGGTGGCCGGGCTGCCGCCGGCGACCGTCGTCGCCGGCGGTGCGTCCCGGCAGGCGTCCGTCGCCGCCGGCCTCGCCGCCCTGCCCGACGGCACGGGCGTCGTCCTCGTCCACGACGCCGCGCGGGCCCTCACCCCGCCCGCCGTCGTGCGCCGGGTCGTCGACGCCGTCGCCGCCGGCCACGGGGCGGTCGTGCCCGCCGTCCCGGTCGTCGACACCCTCCGCGAGGTCGGCGGCCGGGTCGTCGACCGGGCGCGGCTGCGCGCCGTCCAGACGCCGCAGGGCTTCGACGTCGCCGCCCTGCGCCGGGCGCACGCCGTCCCCGCCGACGGGGAGGGCGCCACCGACGACGCCGGCCTCGTGGAGCGCACCGGCGTCCCCGTGCACGTCGTCGACGGCGACCCGGAGGCCCTCAAGGTGACGACCCCGCTCGACCTCCTGCTCGTCGAGGCCCTCCTCGCCCGCCGCGGGGCCGCCCGCGCCGCAGCCGCGGTGGGGACGCCGTGACGGCGCCGACCGGGCTGCCGCGCGTCGGGTCGGGCGTCGACGTCCACGCCTTCGCGGCCGAGGGGTCGGACCGCCCGCTGTGGGTGGCCGGGCTGCTCTGGCCCGGGGAGCGCGGGCTGGAGGGGCACTCCGACGCCGACGTCGTGGCCCACGCCGCCTGCGACGCCCTGCTCTCGGCGGCCGGCATCGGCGACCTCGGGCAGCACTTCGGCACGGCCGAGCCGGAGTGGGCGGGTGCCGCCGGCGTCGTCCTCCTCGCCGAGACCGCCCGGCGTGTCCGGGCGGCGGGCTTCGAGGTCGGCAACGTCGCCGTGCAGCTCCTCGGCAATCGCCCTCGCTTCAGCCCCCGGCGGGCCGAGGCGCAGGAGGTGCTCACCCGGGCGGCCGGCGCGCCCGTCGCCGTCTCCGCGACGACGACCGACGGCCTCGGCCTCACCGGCCGGGGCGAGGGCCTCGCGGCCCTCGCGACGGCGCTCGTCGTCCCCCGCCCCTGACGCACCGCACCCCTCCGGAAGGCACTTCGACGCCCTTCTGCCCGGAGCGGGTCGCCCTGCAGGGCACTTCGGCGCCCTTCTGCCCGGAGCGGGTCGCCTGCAGGGCACTTCGGCGCCCTCCTGCCGTGGGTGGGGGCGCACGGGGGCAGATGGGCGCCCTCCTGCCCGGGGCGAGAGGCGGCGTCAGGCGACGGTGCGGACGTCCACGGCCTCGTGGACGACGGCGACCGCCTCGCCGGGGGCGCGGCAGGTCAGCCGGGCGGGGGCGCGGCGGGTGCGCGCCACCGTGACGACGCAGCGGGGCGGCAGCGGGCCCGAGCCGGTGACCTCGACCTCCCACCGGTCCTCGCCCACGGGGACGGGGCGGCCGGGGACGGCGTCGCGCACCCCGGCGGGGCCGTGGCGGTCGAGCACGCCGAGGACGGCGGCCTGCGCGAGCGGCGGGCCGTTGCTGACGCCCCGCAGGTACCGGGTGCGGACGGCACCGGCGAGGTGCTCGTCGACGACCCGCTCGGCCGAGGCCGGGTCGAGGTCGCCGTAGTAGGCGCCGTCGGGCAGGACGAGCAGGTTGGGCGCGAAGCGGTCCCCGCCGACGTGCGAGCACTCCCACGTCGCGGCGGGCCAGCGCGCCGCGAGGGCCGCCGCGACGGGACGGCCGCGGACGGCGCAGCACGCGTCGTGCCGGCCGTGGGCGCACACGAGCAGGAGGGGCGAGGCGTCCGCGGTCGCCGGGTCCGGGTCCTTCCGCAGCGCGTCGACGGCGGCGGCGAGCCCGCCGAGGCGCAGGGGCCCGGTCGCGTCGCCGGCGGTGGGGTCGGCGAGGGCGGCCTCCCACGTGCCCCAGCGGGCCAGCCCCGTCGGCTGGTCGACGACCGCCCAGCGCCGCTCGGGGGAGCGGGCCGCGGCCGTGGCCGCCGGCCGCGCCGCCGGGCGCCGGACGAGCAGGGCGCGCCCGCCGACGTCGGCGAGCACCTGCCGCAGGTGCTCGCGGACGTCGGCCGCGAGCCCCGACCCGGCCAGGGCGTCGGGGGCCCAGGGGCCCGGGTGCTCGAGCAGCAGCCAGCGGCGCGTCCACGCGGCCGTGGCCCCGAGCGGGTCGCAGCGGCGACGGGCGTCGTCGGAGCAGCGGGGCAGGTCGCGACGCCGCTGGGGCGCGTCGGCGGAGCCCGGGTCGACCTGGGCCGGGACCGTCGCGCCGACGGGAGGGGTGCTCACGGGCGGGTCACCGGGGGACGAGCACCCCGGCGAGCACGAGCCGGCGGGCCAGGTCGGTCGGCAGGGCCAGGTCGGTCGGCAGGGCGGCGACCGCCCCGTCGGCGCCGTCGAGCAGCGCGGTGACGGCGTCGACGTCGTCCGCGCCGAGGAGGACGTCGCCCGCGCGGCTGCGCAGGACCGCCCCGTCGGCGCCGTCGGTCCGCGGCACCAGGGAGCCCGACAGCCACCGGCGCAGCACGAGGTCGTCCGGGGGGCCGCCGGCGTCGAGGGCCTCGGCCGCACGCAGCTGGGCGAGGGGCCCGACCGGCTCGGCCCGCTGGTTGGCGCGCGCCTGGGCGGCCAGCGGCGCGGCCACGCGGGCGGCGTCGACGGCCTCGACGGCGCGCAGCAGGCGGGCCCGGACGAGCTCGAGGTCGTCGGCCGTGGCGGCGGGGTCCTCGACGCGGGTGCCGAAGGGCAGCGAGGCGCGGACGTCCTCGTCGTCGGCGAGGTCGGCGAGCGCCGCCCGGAGGAGCTGGTCGGCCATCGCGTGCCGGGTCCACGGGTGGATGCCGATGGTGAGGTGCGTGCTGACGCCGCCCAGCGCCGTGGCCGCGTGGAGGTAGCCCCGCGGCAGGTAGAGGCAGTCCCCGGGCGCGAGCACCGTGTCGAGGAGCGGCTCGCGGGCGGCCTCGGCCTCGACGGCGGCGCGGTGCGCCGTCCAGGGCTGGTCGCGCAGCGGGCGCGGGTGCACGGGCTCGTGGAGGCGCCAGCGCTTCTCGCCCTCGACCTGGAGGACGAAGACGTCGTGGACGTCGTAGTGGTCGTCGAAGCCGCGGTTCTGCGGCGGCGTGACGTAGGCGTTGACCTGGACGGGGTGCCCCAGCTCGCCGGCCAGCTGCTGCGAGAACTCCACCAGCGCCGGCCACGTGCGGTGCAGGCCCTGGAGGACCATCGTCGAGCCGTCGGCGAAGAGCCGGACGAGCTTGTCGTCGCTGACCTGGTCGCCGATCGTCGCGCCGACGCCCCCGCCGGCGGTGAAGCGGCGGTCGGGCAGCGTGCTGCCCTCCTTGGCCACGCGGAGGAAGGGCGCGCGCAGGCCGCGGCGGGAGACCAGCTCGTCGACGGCGTCGGCGGAGAGCAGGTCGGCGAAGTCGCGGGGGAGGTCGGCGGCGCGCACGAGCAGGGGGCGGCGTCCCCAGGTGGAGGTGCCGAAGCCCTCCGCGGCGTCGCCGAGGAGGCGGTGCAGGGCCGGGTGGCCGGACGCGTGCCCGGCCACCCGGCCCTCGTGCAGGGCTGTCACGTCAGGCGCTGCCGTCCGCGCCGCCGTCGTGGTGGCCGGGGACGCCGTCGCCGGCGCCGGAGTCGGCCGGGCCCTCGACGTCGTCGGCGCCCGTGTCGGCGCCGCCGTCCGCGCCGCCGTCGTGCTGGCCGGGCGTGCCCTCGCCGGCGCCCGAGTCCGCGGGGCCCTCGGCGCCGCCGTCGGCGCCGCCGTCGTGCTGGCCGGGGACGCCCTCGCCCGCGCCGCTGTCCGCGGGACCCTCGATGTCGCTGGTGCTCATGCCTACCTCCGTGGTGGTGGTCGGTGGGTGGTGGCCGCGCCGGGAGGCCCGGCCGACCCCACATACCTACGGTGCCGTCGCCCGCCGCGCCAGCCGAGGACGGCCGTCGGACGCCCGTCCGTGACGTCCCTCACGCGGTACGGGCGACGGCGGGTCAGTGCCCCCGGTCGAGCCACTCCTGCAGGTGGGGTGCCTCGTCCCCGATGGTCGTGCTGCCCCCGTGGCCGGTGCGCACCTCGGTGTCGGGCGGCAGCGCGAGCAGGCGCTCGCGGATCGACGTGATGATCGTCGGGAAGTCGCTGTAGGAGCGGCCCGTCGCGCCGGGGCCGCCCTGGAACAGCGTGTCGCCGGTGAGGACGACGCCGAGCGCGGGCACGTGGAGGCAGACCGAGCCGGGCGAGTGCCCCGGCGTGTGGAGCACGTGGACGTCGACGCCCGCGACGTGGAGCACCTGGCCGTCCTCGAGCGTGCCGGTTGGCGCCGTGGACGGGTGCGTCATGGTCCACAGCCCGAGGTCGTCGGGGTGCAGCAGCACGGGCGCCGCGAAGCGCTCGCCCAGGTCCGGCGCCACGGTGACGTGGTCGTCGTGGGCGTGGGTGCACACGACCGCGACGACGCGCCGGGTGCCGACCGCCTCGGCGATGGGCCCCAGCTCGTGGGGGGCGTCGACGACGAGGACCTCCTCGTCGTCGCCGACCAGCCAGACGTTGTTGTCGACGTCCCAGGTGCCGCCGTCGAGGCTGAAGGTGCCGGACGTCGTGAGGTGCTCGACCCGCGCCGCCATCAGAGCACCACCACCGAGCGGAGGACGTCGCCGCGCTGCATGCGGGCGAAGGCCTCCTCGACGTCGCCGATGCCGACCGTCTCGGAGACGAAGTCGGCCAGCGGGAAGCGGCCCTGCAGGGCGAGGTCCGCGAGCATCGGGAAGTCGCGGCTCGGCAGGCAGTCGCCGTACCAGGAGGACTTGAGCGCCCCGCCGCGGCCGAACACGTCGCCCATCGGCAGCTCGACGGTGTGCTCGGGGTTCGGCACCCCCACGAGGACGACGGTGCCGGCGAGGTCGCGGGCGTCGAAGGCCTGGCGGTAGGTCTCGGGGCGGCCCACGGCGTCGACGACGACGTCGGCCCCGACGCCCCCGCAGATCTCGTGGACGCGGGCGACGACGTCCTCGGACCGGCTGTTGACGGTGTGCGTCGCGCCGAAACCCTTCGCCCACTCCAGCTTCCGGTCCTCGACGTCGACGGCGACGACCGTCGTCGCCCCGGCGAGGCGGGCACCGGCGATCGCCGCGTCGCCGACGCCGCCGCAGCCGATGACGGCCACGGACTGCCCGCGCGTGACGCCGCCGGTGTTGACGGCCGCGCCGAAGCCGGCCATGACGCCGCACCCGAGCAGGCCCGCCTGCTCCGCGGGCAGGCGCTCGTCGACCTTCGTGCACTGCCCGGCGGCGACGAGCGTCTTGCTCGCGAAGGCGCCGATGCCGAGCGCCGGCGACAGCGGCGTCCCGTCGGCCAGCGTCATGGGCGTGCTCGCGTTGCGGGTGTCGAAGCAGTACCAGGGCTTCCCGGCGGCGCAGGCGCGGCAGACGCCGCAGACCGCGCGCCAGTTGAGGACGACGAAGTCGCCCACCTCGAGGCCGACGACGCCCTCGCCCACCGCGGAGACGCGGCCGGCGGCCTCGTGGCCGAGGAGGTACGGGTAGTCGTCGCCGATCCCGCCCTCGCGGTAGTGCAGGTCGGTGTGGCAGACGCCGCAGGCCTCGACGTCGACGACGGCGTCGCCGGGCCCCGGGTCGGGGACGACGACGTCGACGAGCTCGACGGGGGCGCCCTTCGCGCGGGCGACGACCCCTTGGACGGTGTGCGGCATGACGCCTCCTGCTGGTCGGGTGCGGGGCGCCCACCGCCTCGAGGGGGAGCGCCGGCCGGTCCGCCGACCCTAGGCGGGCCGCCCGTCGCCCGCCCGGGGGCCGGCGCGCCCGCCGGTAGGCTCGGCGGGTGAGCCTGCGCCTGCACGACACCGCCAGCGGCGCGGTGCGGCCGTTCGAGCCCCTCGTCCCGGGCGAGGCGTCCGTCTACCTCTGCGGCGCCACGGTGCAGGCCCCGCCCCACATCGGCCACGTCCGCTCGGGCATCGCCTTCGACGTCCTCGCGCGCTGGCTCGAGGTCGGCCACGGGCTCCGCGTCACCTTCGTCCGCAACGTCACCGACGTCGACGACAAGATCCTCGCCAAGAGCGCCGAGGCGGGTGTCCCCTGGTGGGCCTGGGCCTCCGTCAACGAGCAGGCCTTCACCGCGGCCTACGACGCGCTCGGCGTCCGCCGGCCGACCTACGAGCCCCGCGCCACGGGGCACGTCACCGAGATGCTCGAGCTCGTCGACGAGCTCGTCGAGAAGGGGCACGCCTACCTCGCCCCCGACGGCAGCGGGGACGTCTACTTCGACGTCCGCTCGTGGCCGGACTACGGCTCCCTCACCCACCAGGCGCTCGCCGACATGGAGCCGGCGGCGGACGCCGACCCGCGCGGCAAGCGCGACCCGCGCGACTTCGCCCTCTGGAAGGGCGCCAAGGAGGGCGAGCAGGCGAGCTGGCGGACCCCGTGGGGCCGCGGCCGCCCGGGCTGGCACCTCGAGTGCTCCGCCATGGCGCGCCGCTACCTCGGGCGGGCCTTCGACATCCACGCCGGCGGGCTCGACCTCCGCTTCCCGCACCACGAGAACGAGCAGGCGCAGTCGCGGGCGGCGGGCGACGACTTCGCCCGCACGTGGCTGCACAACGGCTGGGTCACCGTCGGCGGCGAGAAGATGAGCAAGTCGCTCGGCAACTCGCTGGTCGTCTCGACCGTCCTCGCCGGCGGCGCGCGGCCGCTCGCGCTGCGGTACGCGCTGGGGACGGCCCACTACCGCTCGATGATCGAGTACGCGCCCGAGCACCTCGCGGACGCCGGCCGCGCGCTCGACCGCGTCGAGGGCTTCCTCCGGCGGGCGGGGGAGGCGGCCGGGGACGCCGGGTCCGCGGCGGCGCCGGACCGGCTCGAGCGGTCGTCGGTGCCCGGGGCCTTCGCCGCGGCGCTCGACGACGACCTCAACGTGCCCGGGGCGCTCGCCGTCCTCCACGAGCGGGTCCGCGCCGGCAACACCGCCCTGGAGGCGGGGGACGTCGCCGCCGCCGGCGAGGCCCGGCGCGAGGTCGTCGCCATGGCCGACGTCCTCGGCATCAACCCCCTCGACCCGCACTGGGCCGGCACCACCGCGGGCGGCGGCCGCGCCGAGGAGGCGCTCGACGCGCTCGTGCGCGCCGAGCTCGAGCGCCGGGCCGGGGCGCGGGCCGCCCGCGACTTCGCGGCCGCCGACGCGGTCCGGGACCGGCTCGCCGGCCTCGGCATCGCCGTCGAGGACACCCCGGACGGGGCCCGCTGGACCTGGGCCGACCGGCCCTCCTGATCGTCCGCCCGGCGACGTCGGGCACCGGAGCACCACCCCCGCAGACCCCCTCAGCAAGGAGCACCCCGTGGCCGGCAACAGCGAACGGCGTGGCGCGGTCCGCCGCGGCGCCTCGAAGAAGGGCCCCACCGTCGGCAGCGGCGGACGGGGACGGCGCGCCCTCGAGGGCAAGGGCCCGACGCCGAAGGCCGAGGACCGCGTGTACCACGTGGCCCACAAGCGGGCCGCGGCCGCGGCCAAGCGCACCGGCGCCCCGGCGGGCGGCGGGCGCGCCCCGCAGCGCCGTCGGTCCGGCGGCAGCACCGAGGTCGTCGCGGGCCGCAACTCCGTCGTCGAGGCGCTGCGCGCGGGCATCCCCGCGACGGCGCTCTACGTGGCCGCCCGGGTCGAGTCCGACGACCGCACGCGCGAGGCCATCAAGACGGCCGCCGACCGCGGCATCGCCCTCCTCGAGGCCTCCCGTACCGACCTCGACCGGCTCACCGACGGCGCCGTGCACCAGGGCCTCGCGCTCCAGGTGCCGCCGTACGCGTACGCCGACGTCGCCGACCTCCTCGAGGCGGCCGAGAGCTCCGACCGCGCGCCGCTCCTCGTGGCGCTCGACGGCGTCACCGACCCCCGCAACCTCGGTGCGGTCCTGCGCTCGACGGCCGCCTTCGGCGGCCACGGCGTCGTCGTGCCCGAGCGGCGCTCCGCCGGGGTCACCGCGTCGGCGTGGAAGACCTCGGCCGGTGCCGCGGCGCGCGTCCCCGTGGCGCGGGTCACGAACCTCACACGGACGCTCGGCGAGCTGCGGCAGGCCGGGCTCTTCGTCGTCGGGCTCGACGCCGGCGGCGACGTGCAGCTGCCGGCGCTCGAGCTGGCCACGGAGCCGCTCGTCGTCGTCGTCGGCTCCGAGGGCAAGGGCCTCGGCCGGCTCGTGCGCGAGGCGTGCGACCAGGTCGTGTCGATCCCCATGGGCGCCGACACCGAGTCGCTCAACGCCGGGGTGGCGGCCGGCGTCGCCCTCTACGAGGTGGCGCGCCGCCGGGGCTGACGCCCGGCCCTCCGGGGGCCGCGCGTCAGCGCGGCCCCTCGACGACGTCGACGCCCGCGGTGTCGACGCCGATGAACGCGGCCTCGTCGCGGCGGTGCACGAGCACCCCGTCGACGTAGGCGCGGACGGCCTCCGTGAGCGGGACGTCGCGGCGCTGCTGCTCGCTCATGAACCACCGGTGCTCGAGCACCTCGTGGTAGACCTCCGCGGGCTCGAGCTTGCGGCGCAGCTCGCGCGGGACGGCCCGGACGACCGGCTCGAAGGACCGCGCCACCCACTCGTGGGCGACGATCTCCTCGTCCTCGTTCTGCTGGTCCGTGGCGGCGCCGTAGCCGTCGAGGTCGTTGAGCAGCCGCCGCGCCTGGTTCTCCTGCGCGTCGATCCCCGTGAGCCGCAGCAGGCGTCGGCTGTGGTGGCCCGCGTCGACGACCTTCGGCTGGATGCTGACCCGGGTGCCGTCGAGGTCCGTCGCGATGGAGAGCTCGTCGACGTCGAAGCCGAGGTCGTTGAGCCGCTCGATCCGGGCGGCCACGCGCCAGCGGTCGCCGGCCTCGAAGGACTCCGTCCCCGTCAGCTCGTCCCACAGCGAGCGGTACCGGCTGACGATGTGCTCGCTGATCTGCAGCGGCTCGACGTCGTCCTCGAGCAGCTCGCCGGCCTGCAGGTCCATGAGCTCGCCGGCGATGTTCACCCGGGCCAGCTCGAGGTCGTACTCGCGCTGGCCGCGGGAGAGCTGCTCGTGCAGCTCGCCGGTCTCGGCGTCGACGAGGTAGGCGGCGAAGGCGCCCGCGTCGCGGCGGAAGAGGGTGTTGGAGAGGGAGACGTCGCCCCAGTAGAAGCCCAGCAGGTGCAGGCGCACGAGGAGGACGGCGAGGGCGTCGACGACGCGGGTCGCCGTGTCGGGGCGCAGCGCCTGGCTGTAGAGGGCACGGTAGGGGAGCGAGAACTGCAGGTGGCGGGTGATGAGCGCCGCCTCGAGGGGCTCGCCCGCCCGGTCCTCGCGGCCGGCGATGACGGCGACGGGGTGGACCGCCGGGACGTCGAGGCGGCCGAGGACCCGGAGCATCTGGTACTCGCGGCGGGCCACCGACTCCTTGATCTCCTTGATGGCGATCACCTGGTCGGACAGGCGCACGAAGCGCACGACGTGCCGCGAGATGCCCCGGGGGAGCGCCGCGATGAGCTCCTCGGGCCACTCCTCGAGCGGGGTGCCCCAGGGCAGGTCGAGCAGCGCTGGGTCGGGCGCCGCCGCGGTGATCTGCAGGCCGGCCATGTCGGTGATCCTCCCACTGCGCGCCGCGGTCGCGGCGCCGTCGTCCCGTCCTCGCGCCGCGGGTCCCCGCGGCCGTCCCGGACGCGCCGGAGGGCCGGCCCGCGACGAGCGGGCCGGCCCTCCGGGTCCGGGCGGTCGAGCGGCTCGGCGTCAGCCGAGGCGGCGGCCGTCCGAGGTCGAGAACAGGTGCACGTGGTCCGACTTCGGCGCGAGGCTGACGACGGACCCCTTCTCCGGGGGACGACGGCCGTCGACGCGGGCGATGATCTGGCCCTCGGCCCCGTCGAGCTGGGCGCGACCGTAGATGTAGGCGTCGGCGCCGAGCTCCTCGACGACGTCCACCTCCACCTTGAGGCCGCGGTCGTGGATCTCGAGGTCCTCGGGGCGGACGCCGACGACGACGCGCTGGCCGGCGCCGGAGAGCACGTCGCGCGGCACGGCGTGGACGTGGTCGCCGAAGGCGATGCCGCCGTCGGTGACGGGGACCTCGACGAGGTTCATCGCGGGGGAGCCGATGAAGCCGGCGACGAAGACGTTGTTCGGGCGGTCGTACATCTCGCGCGGGGTCGCGACCTGCTGCAGCAGGCCGTCCTTCAGCACGGCGACGCGGTCGCCCATCGTCATGGCCTCGACCTGGTCGTGCGTGACGTAGACCGTCGTGACGCCGAGGCGGCGCTGGAGCTGCGCGATCTGCGTGCGCGTCTGGACGCGGAGCTTGGCGTCGAGGTTCGACAGCGGCTCGTCCATGAGGAAGACCTGCGGCTGGCGGACGATCGCGCGGCCCATGGCGACGCGCTGGCGCTGGCCGCCGGAGAGGGCCTTCGGCTTGCGGTCGAGGTACTGGGTGAGGTCGAGGATCTTGGCGGCCTCCTCGACGCGGGTGCGGATCTGCCCCTTGTCGACGCCGGCGATCTTGAGCGCGAAGCCCATGTTGTCGGCGACCGTCATGTGCGGGTACAGCGCGTAGTTCTGGAACACCATGGCGATGTCCCGGTCCTTCGGCTGGACGTCGGTGACGTCGCGGTCGCCGATGAGGATGCGGCCCGCGTTGACGTCCTCGAGGCCGGCGAGCATGCGCAGCGAGGTGGACTTGCCGCAGCCCGAGGGGCCGACGAGGACGAGGAACTCGCCGTCCTCGATGTGCAGGTCCAGCGCGTCGACGGCCGGCTTGTCGCCGCCCGGGTAGATGCGCGAGGCCTTGTCGTAGGTCACTGTCGCCATGGTGTGTCCTCCCACCGGCAGGTACGTGCCGGACGATCCGTCGTAGGGGTTGCCGGGCGTCCGGGGCGGGAGCCACGTACGCCGTCGTGCCGTGGTGCGGGGCCGTGCGCTCGGCGACGAGCACGGGGTGGCCCCCGGGACGCGCGCTCGACCTCGAGGCGTGTCCCGGCGCGGCGACGGTGCGGTCCGGGGTGCGGACGGCGTCGTCGCCGTGCGGGCGTCATCATGCACCACCGGTGACGGCCGCGGGAGCACCCCCGCCGAAGAGGTGACGGTCCGTGCCGGGGGCGGCCGTCGGCCCCCGCGGGCGCCCGCTCGGTAGCGTCGACGGGTGCGGGCGAGGCTGGTCGACGTCGCGGCGCGGGCCGGGGTGTCCGAGGCGACGGTGAGCCGCGTCCTCAACGGCCGGCCCGGCGTCTCGGCCGCGACCACCCGGCGCGTGCTCGTCGCCGTCGACACGCTGGGGCTCGAGCGGCCGGCGCGGCTCGTCACCTCCTCCGCCGGCCTCGTCGCCCTCGTCGTCCCCGACCTCGACGACGTCGCGCACCCCGTCCTCGTCCGCGAGCTCACCGACCGGCTGGCGCTGCGCGGGCTCTCGCCGGTCCTCGAGGTGCCGCCGCCGGGCGCCGGCGCGGCGGTCGAGGCGGAGCGGCTCGAGGCGGTCGTCGGGCGGGGCGTCGTCGGGCTCGTCCTCGTCGGGGGGCGGCACACCGACCCGGCGGCGGACCTCGCGCCGCACCGGGCGCTGGCGGCGGGGGGCCTGCCGGTCGTGGCCGTCGGGGCGGCCGCGGGCCGACCGGAGGGGCGGGCGCTGGAGGTGCCCGTCGTCGCGGTCGACGACGCCGCGGCGGCCGACCTCGCGGTGGCCCACCTCGTGGCGCTGGGCCACCGCCGCCTCGGCGTCGTCACGGGCACCGGCCGGTCGGCGCCGGCGGCACGGCGCGTCGCCGGCTTCGAGCGGGCGCTGCGGGCGCGGCTGGGCGTGGAGAGCGCGACGGGGCTCGTCGTGCGCACGTCCCCGACCGTCGAGGGCGGGCAGGAGGCGGTGGTGCGGCTGCGCGAGCGCCGCGTGACCGCGGTCCTCACGACGTCGCTGCCGCTCGCGCTGGGGGTGCTGCGGGGCGCGCGGCAGGCGGGGCTGCGCGTGCCGGAGGACCTGTCGGTCGTCGGCCACGACGACCTGCCGCTGGTCTGCGACTTCACCGACCCGCCCCTGACGACGCTGCGGCCGCCGCTGCCCGCGATGGCCGGCGCCGCCGTGACCGCGCTCCTCGGCGACGCCGAGGAGCGGCTGCCCCGCGAGCTGGCCTTCCGCGCCGACCTCGTCGTCCGCGGGACGACGGCGGCGGCCCCCGCCGGCTGACGGGGCGGCCCCGCGGCCGTCAGGCGGGCGGCCGGCGCATGACGAGGACGGCGCTGACGTCCTCGCCGCCCTCGGCCTCCCACACGTGGGGGACGTCGCCGGCGAAGGAGGTCGTGCCCCCGGGCGCGAGGACGACCGGGCCGTCCTCCGGCCCGCACCGCAGGTGCCCCGCGACGACGAGCACCTGCTCGCGGACCCCGCGGCCGTGCGGGGCCGAGCGGCGGCGGGCGCCGGCCCGCACGCGGAGCCGGTAGACGTCGGCCTCCTCGCCGCGCTCGACGAGCCAGGCGTCGACGGCCGTCCCCGCGGCGTCCGGGGCGGCGTCCGCCGGCACCGGCAGCGCCGCCGAGAGCGGCTGCCCCAGCGCCGTCGTCACGGCGAAGAGCGTCCCGAGGGTGGGGTTGCGCCGCCCGGCCTCGAGCTCGGACAGCGTCCCCTTGCCGAGCCCCGCCCGCCGCGCCGTCGCGGACAGGGAGAGCCCGGTGGCCTCGCGCAGGGCGCGCAGCCGCGCCCCGACCTCGCGGCCGACGTCGTCCGTCCCGTCCACCGACCCTCCCTCCCTCCCGCCCGCCGGCGGCCTCTCCCGTCGCCCCTCCTCGCGACGTGTGGCCACGAGGCGGGTCGACCGGCGTCGATCGGTGCGACATGGCCACATGTCGCGGAACGGGGGGTGCGCGCGGCGGCTCGTCGTTCCACGAACAGAACGATGACGGTAGCGTCCGGCGCGTGACCGGGCCACGCCTCGCCGACGTCAGCGGCCAGGCCGTCGCCGCCGGCGTGGGCGCCGCGGTCGTCGGGTACGCCGGGTCGGTCGCCGTCGTCGTCGCGGGGCTCACCGCCGTCGGGGCGAGCCCGGGCCAGGTGGCGACGGCGCTGCTCGCGCTCGGCGTCGGGCTGGGCGTCACGAGCGTCCTGCTCAGCGCGACGACGCGGGTGCCCGTCGCGGTCGTCTGGAGCACACCGGGTCTCGCGCTGCTCGTGGGCCTCGGCGAGGTGCCCGGCGGGCTGCCCGGCGCCGTCGGGGCGCTCGTGGCCGTCGGCGTCGCGCTCACGCTCACCGGGCTCGTGCCCGCGCTGCCGCGGCTGCTCGCCCGGCTGCCCGCGGCGCTGACGTCGGCCGTGCTCGCGGGCGTCCTGCTGCCCTTCTGCCTCACCTCGGCGACGGTCCTCGAGGACCGGCCCCTCGAGGGCGCGGTGCTCTGGGTCGCCTGGCTGGCCGCGCTCCGGTGGGCGCCGCGCTTCGCGGGCCCCGCCGTCCTCGCCGCGCTCCTCGTCGTCGTCGCGGCCGGGGGAGGGCTCGGCGTCGCCGGTGGGCTCGCCCTGCCGGTGCCCGAGGTGGTCGTCCCGACCTTCTCCGTCGCGGCGCTCCTGCAGGTGGCGCTCCCCGTCTACCTCGTGACGATGGCCGCCCAGAACCTCGTCGGCGCCGCGGTCCTCGCCTCCTACGGGTACCGCCCGCCCGTCGGCGCGGCGCTCGTGACGACGGGGGCGGCCTCGGCGCTGCTGGCGCCGCTGCTCGCGCCGACGAGCAACCTCGCGGCCATCACCGGGGCGCTGACCGCCGGCCCGGAGGCCTCGCCCGACCCGGCGCGCCGCTGGGTGGCGGCGGCGTCGGCCGGCGTCGCGCACGTCGTCCTGGGGCTGCTGGCGCCGGTCGCGGCCGTCGTCGTGACGCGGGCCCCGGCGGACCTCGTCACGGCCGCCGCGGGCCTCGCCCTGCTGACGACCTTCGCGGCGTCCACCGCGGCGGCCGTCCGCGACGAGGGCGAGCGGCTGCCGTCCGCCCTCGTCCTGCTCGTCACCGCCAGCGGCGCGAGCGTGCTGGGGCTCGGCAGCGCCCCGTTGGCCTTGCTGGGCGGGCTCGTCGTCCGGGAGCTGCTGCGCCGCCGTCGGCCCCGGACGCCTCCGGGCCGCCACGCCGCCCCACGGCAGGAGTAGGTCGGCGGCCGCGGGTGCCGCCGCAGGTCAGGGGCCTGGCGCCGCAGGAGCGGCCGACCGTCTCCTGCCGCCCGGCGGTCAGCGGGAGAACGCCGCCACGAGGTGCTCGAGGACCTCGGCCACGGCGTCGGGGTCCGCGACGCGGAAGGACGCCGCGGTCTCGCCCGGGCCGACCTTGACGCCCACGTCGCCGGCCGCCGGGTCGAGCACCGCGAGCGCGTGCTCGTCGGTGACGTCGTCGCCCGCGTAGAGCACGACGTCGGCCCCGAGCCGCTCGCGCAGCATCTGCACCGAACGGCCCTTGTCGACGTCGAGGACGGCCAGCTCGACGACGTCCTTGCCGCGCAGCGCGTGGACGCCCGGCAGGCGCCCCGGCCCGTCGACGACGGCACGGGCGGCGGCCGAGGCCGTGGCCACGTCCGCGTTCCGGGTGTGGAGGACGGCGCCCGCGGGCTTGGGCTCGAGGTCGGTGCCCGGGTGGGTCTCGACGACGCGCCGCACCGCGGCGGTGACGTCGGCGAGCAGCGCGCGCTCGTGCTCCTCGAGGGGGGCCGTGGCGGCGTCGTCGCCCGGCAGGCGGACCTCCGCGCCGTGGCTGCCGACGAGGGCCGTGCCCGCCGGCGGCGCCGCGAGACGGGACAGCGGCTCGAGCGGCCGGCCCGAGACGAGGGCCAGCAGGGGGCGGCGGTCCTCGGGGAGGTCGCCGAGGGCCGCGAGCGCCGCGGCCGCGCGGGGGGTGGGCCGGGCGGCGTCGCGGTCGTCGACGAGCGGCGCCAGGCACCCGTCGAAGTCGAGCGCCACGAGGGGGCGCGTGCGGGCGGCGAAGGCGTCCAGCGCCGCCCGGAACGAGGCGTCGGTGCTCGGCGTGCCGGTCGCGTCGGTGCTCATGCGGTCCCCTCGGTGGCCTCGGCGACGTCGCGGGCGACGTCCGGGCGCAGCGCGGCGAGGAAGTCCCGCGCCCACCGCTGCACGTCGTGCTCGCCCACCCGCCGCCGCATGGCGCGCATGCGCCGACGCTGCTCGCGCGGTGCCATGACGACCGCCTGGACGACGGCCGCCTTGAGGCCGTCGATGTCGTGCGGGTTGACGTGGACGGCCTGCCCGAGCTCGTCGGCGGCCCCGGTGAACTCCGACAGCACGAGCGCGCCGCGCTCGTCGTGGCGAGCGGCGACGTACTCCTTGGCCACGAGGTTCATGCCGTCCCGCAGGCTCGTGACGAGCATGACGTCGGCCACGAGGAACAGGGCGGCCATCTCCTCGCGCCCGTAGCTGTGGTGCAGGTACTGCACGACGGAGTGCCCGAGGGTGCCGTGGGCGCCGTTGACGCGGCCCACCTGCAGCTCGACGTCCTCGCGCAGGAGCCGGTACTGCTCCACGCGCTCGCGGCTCGGCGTCGCCACCTGGACGAGGACGGTGCCGTCCGCCTCGAGGAGGCCGTCGTCCAGCAGCTCGGCGAAGGCCTTGAGCCGGTGGCCGATCCCCTTGGTGTAGTCGAGGCGGTCCACGCCCAGGAGGACCGTCTCCGGGTTGCCGAGGTCCGCGCGGATCTGCCGGGCGCGCTCCGCGACGGCGTCGGTGCGGGCCAGCGCGTCCATGGCCGCGGTGTCGATGGAGATGGGGAAGGCCGACGCGGTGACGCGGCGCCGGCTGCCGTCCGCGTCGGTCACCTCGACCGCCTGCTGGCGGGGCACGAGACCGAGGGAGCGGCGCACGGCCCGCAGGAAGTTCTGCGCGTCGCCCGGCCGCTGGAAGCCGAGGAGGTCCGCCCCCAGCAGCCCCTCGAGCACCTGCCGCCGCCAGGGGAGCTGGGCGAAGATCTCGTACGGCGGGAACGGGATGTGGTTGAAGAAGCCGACGGACAGGTCCGGCCGGCGGGCGCGGAGCATCGCCGGGACGAGCTGCAGCTGGTAGTCCTGCACCCAGACGACGGCGCCCTCGGCCGCGACGTCGGCGGCCGCCGCGGCGAACCGCTGGTTGACCGTGACGTAGTGCTCCCACCAGGTCCGGTGGTACTCCGGCGCGACGATGACGTCGTGGTAGAGCGGCCACAGCGTCCCGTTGGAGAAGCCCTCGTAGAAGCCGGCCACCTCCTCGCCGGACAGGCCGACGGGCACGAGGCGCATGCCGCCCTCGTCGAAGGGCTCGGTGACCTCCTCGGCGCCGGGGTCGTCGGAGGCGCCGCCGGACCAGCCGACCCAGGCGCCGTCCTGCGACTGCATGACCGGCTCGAGCGCCGTGACGAGGCCGCCGGGGGAGCGCTTCCAGCGCGGACGGCCGTCGGGGTGGTCGCCGTCGCGGTCCACGGGGAGGCGGTTGGCGACGACGACGACGTCGTAGCCCTCGCCGGCGGGCGGGGCGGGCTGCGCGTCCGCCACCTCGAGGTCGTCCCCGGCGCCGCGGTCGCCGGGACGGCCGACGCTGTCGGGGGGCAGGACGCCGGCGGGCGCCCCCTCGCGGGCCGACGGCCCGGGAGGACGGTCGGGCTGGTGGCCACTGCGTGAAGCCTGCGCGCCCGGCACCGGCCCTCCTCGCGTCGTGCGGCAGGCCGCGGGGGCTCCCCCGGCCCGTCGACCGGCAGGACCGGCCGTCACCGAACGTAGTGCCAGGTCCGTGGCCCGGCGAGCGCGCGACGACGGGCCGCGGCACCTGCCCCGCGACGTCCCCGCCGCCTCCCGGCGACGTCCAGGGGACGTCCGGGTGCCGGGCGTACGGTGGCGGACGGGGTGCCCGACCGGGCGCCCCGACCACCACGGGGACGGGTCGGGACGGGGGTGCGCCGGGTGACGGGTACGCCGGCGACGCCGTCCGGCGGGGCGCGCGGTGGGGGCCCCACGGCGCCGCTGGGCCGCAGGGTCGGGCCCTACCGGCTCCTCGTCCAGGTCGGCGAGGGCGGCATGGGCGTCGTCCACCTCGCCCTCGACCCCGACGGCCGGACCGTCGCGCTCAAGCTCCTGCGCCCGCACGTGGCCGGCGACCCCTCGGCACGGGACCGCCTGCGCCGCGAGGTCGAGACGCTCCGGCGGGTGCGCCACCGGCGGGTCGCCGAGGTGCTGGACGCCGATCCCGACGGCCCCGAGCCGTACGTCGTCACCCAGTTCGTGCCCGGCCGCAGCCTCGAGCAGCACGTCGAGGACGAGGGGCCCCTGGCCCCGGCGGCGCTCGCCCGCCTCGCCGACGGCCTCGGGCAGGCGCTCGCCGCCGTCCACGACGCCGGGGTCGTCCACCGCGACCTCAAGCCGGCCAACGTCCTCATGCTCGACGGCGACCCCGTCGTCATCGACTTCGGGATCGCCAAGGTGGCCGACGACGTCCGCCTCACCCGCGCGGACATGGTCATGGGGACCCCCGGGTACCTGGCGCCCGAGCTCGTCGAGGGCGCCGAGGTCGGGCCGGCCGCCGACTGGTGGGGCTGGGCCGCGACGACGGCCTTCGCGGCCACCGGCCGCCCGCCCTTCGGCCGCGGCCCGCTCGAGGCCGTGCTCGGGCGCGTGCGCCGGGGCGAGCCCGACCTCGACGGGGTGCCGGCCCAGCTCGTGCCCGTCCTGGCCGCCGCGCTCTCGCCGGACGTGGCCCGCCGCCCCCGCGAGGGGTGGCTGCGGCGCGCGGTCGAGGAGCTCGCCGCCACGGCCGGCGACGTGGCGCCCAGCGCCGGGGACGCGGCCGCGACGAGCGCGCTCGCGGAGCTGGCCGGCGGCCGGCTCGACGCCGACATGACCTCCGCCGTGGCCGTCCGCCCGCGCGGGCCGCGGCCGCCGCACGACCCGGACGCGCCGTACGACCTCGCCGCCGACCTCGACACCGGCCCGGGGGACGTCGTCGACGGCGGGCGGGGCGAGCGGGACCCGTGGGACGAGGGCGACGACCTCGACGACGGCCGCACGGTGCTCACGCCGCTGCCCGACGCCGCGGCCACCGCGGCCGTGCCCCGCGACGAGGTGCCGACGAGCGCGGTCCCGCGCGGCCGCGCCGACGACCTCGACGACGACCTCGTCCTCGACGACGCCGATGACGCCTGGGACGACGAGGACGCCGGGGCGTGGGACGAGGACGACCTCGACCCCGCCCGCGAGGAGCGCACCCGGGCCGTGCCGCGCGACGAGCTGCCGACCTCCGCGGTCCCCGTCGTCGAGCCCGCGCCGGCGACCTCCGCCATCGAGGTCGTCGCCACGAGCGCGATGCCGGTGGTCCCGCCGCCCGCCGACCGGCACGTCGTCGCCGACGACCTCGACGACCTCGGCAGCGGGGACGACCTCGCCGGCGAGCACCGCGCGGACCGGTACGCCCCGCCGGACGAGCGGTACGGGGACGACCGCGCCCTCCGCGGCGTGCCGCGCGACGCCGTCGCGCCCGTCCCGCTCCACCACGACCACCGGGCGTGGGACGAGGGCCGCCCCGCGCAGGCCCCTCCGCCGTACCGGGCGGGGCCGGACCAGCCGCCGCCCGCCGGGTACGGCCCGCCGGCCGGGTACGGCCCGCCGGCCACCGGAGGGCCCTGGGGCGAGCCGGCGTCGCACGGGTCGGCGCCCGTCCCGGCGGCGCGCCGCCCTGACCGCCCCGGGCTGCGCGCCGCGGTCGCGGCGGCGCTCGTCGCCACGACGTCCCTCGTGCCGGTCGTCGGGGTGCTGCTCGGCCTCGCGGTCGTCCTCGTCAGCCGCACGGTCGAGCGCTCCTCGCGGTGGGTGACCCGGCGTCGCGAGGGCGGGCTGGGCCCGCGGCGCGGCGACGTGCCGTGGGCGGTCGTGCGCTCGCCGCTGTCCCTCCTCGCGGCCGCCGTCCCGTCGGTGCTCTCGCTCGTCCTGCCGCTCGTCGTGGCGGTCGCCACCGCCTACGTCACCGCCTTCGCGCTGTCCGGCGCCGCGGTGGTCACGGGCGACACCGTCTCCCTCGCGGCGGGCGCGGCGGCGGGCGCGGCGACGACGTGGTGGGGACCCGGCGGGCGCCGGACCCGGCGCGGGGCCGTCCTGCTCTCGCGGGCGGCGCCCCGGGGCGCGGGCGGACGGGTCGTCGTCCTCGTGGCGCTGCTCGTCGTCGTCGCGGCCGTGTGGCTCTCGGTGACGGGGACGATGCCGGACTGGCGTCCCCTGCCCGCCGCGCCGTCGCTGCCCTGACGCGGGCCGACGCCCCGCGGGGCCGTCCGTCGGCGGGGCCCGGCGCCGCCCCTCCCGGCCCGCGGGCGGTCCCGGGGCGGACGTAGCCTGACCGTCGTGCGTCCCGCTGCCCGCCCTGCCGCCCTGGCCCTCGCCGGGGCGCTGCTGCTCGGACCGGCGGCGGCCTCCGCGGCCTCCGCCGCCGCCCCGGTGACGACGACCCCCGTCGCCGTCGTGGCGGCCTCCCCGACCGCGCCGGCCACGACCCCCGGCGGCGCGGCCACGCCGGCGCCGGGGCAGCCGACGTCGGCCCCCGTCGCGCGCGACGACTCGGGCACGGGGCTCGTGCTGCCGATCCTCGTCACGACGGTCGTCGTGCTCGTCGCCGGCGGTCTCGCCTTCGCCGCGGGCGTCCAGCGGCGGGCGCGGGACGAGCGCCGGCTCTGACGCCCGGCCCGCGCCACCGCCGCGGGCCGGAACGTCGGCCCGTCCCCGTTCGTCACCCGTCCGAGAGCGCACGAGCCCCCGCCGGGGCCGTCCCACCCGTCGCCGGCCCGGCCGGCAGCACCGGAGGCACACCCATGAGCGGCGACCCCCGCAAGCCGTCCAAGGCCGAGCGCGACGACCGGCGCCGCGAGGACGCGCGGACGAAGGCGCGCGCGATGCGCGAGCAGCAGGAGCGCGCGGCCCGGCGGCGCCGGCTCGGGCTCGTCACGGGCGGGGTCATCGCCGCGGCGGCCGTCGTGACCCTCGTCGTCGTCACCGTGACCTCCGGTGGTGACGACGACGCGCCCGTCGCCGTGCCCGCCTCGGCCACCTCCGACGGCGGCTTCGTCACCGGCGACCCGGCGGCCCCCGTGCAGGTGGGCGTCTACCTCGACTACCAGTGCCCCTTCTGCGCGGAGTTCGAGGCCGCCAACGCCGGGTACCTCCAGCAGGCGCGGGAGTCCGGCGACGTCGCGGTCACCATCTACCCGCTCGACATCCTGTCCCGCCTCGGCGACTACTCGACGCGGGCCGGCTCGGCGGCGGCGTGCGTCGCCGAGGAGGCGCCCGACGCGCTCGTGGCCTTCAACGACACGCTCTTCGCGGAGCAGCCGGCCGAGGGCGAGGGCGGCCTGCCCGACGACCGCCTCGTCGAGATCGCCGACGAGGTGGGCGCGGGCGCGGCGTCGGGGTGCATCACCGACGGCACCTACCGCGAGTGGGTCACGCAGGCGACGGCGGCCCGGGACGAGCGGGTCACCGGCACCCCGACGGTCCTCGTCGACGGCACCGTGCTCGAGCCGGAGCAGCTCGGCCAGTTCCAGCAGGTCGTCGACGACGCCGTGGCGGCCGCCGGCGCCTGACCGGTCGGCCGAGGACCTCGGAGCGGACGACCCCGCGTCCCGAGAGGTCGTCCCCGGCGCCGGTGGTCGTCGCGACGGACGGCACGGCCGGTGGTGGCGCACGGCCGCGGCCAGGTCGCGCCGCAGCGCCGGCCCCTCGGCGAGGACGCCGTCGGGGTGGTCGAGCAGCTCCGGCGAGGTGACGCCGACGACGGCGCACGACGCCCGCTGCTCCGCCTCCCGCAGCACCCGGGAGTCCGCCGGCTCCAGGCCGGCGATCCCCGCCTCGCCGTGGGTGGCGAGGACGTGGCGGACGTCGCGGCCCTCCGACGTCCCGCGCGCCACCGCGGGCCCGACGCCGTGCTCCGGGTCGTCGGGGTGCGCGGCGAGGACGAGGACGCGCTCGACGTCGTCGAGGGGGAGGCCGGGGAGCTCCTGCGGCGCGGGCGTCGTCACCGCGCCGTCGTCACCGCGCCGGGCGGGGCGCGCCCGCCGCGCGTCGCTACGCTCGGGGGGACGGCCGGGGCCTCCCCGGCCGCGCCAGCATGGCGCAACTGGTAGCGCACCCGACTTGTAATCGGGCGGTTGCGGGTTCGAGTCCCGCTGCTGGCCCCTGGCGCCGACCCGACGTGTCATCGGGCGGTTGCGGGTTCGAGTCCCGCTGCTGGCCCCTGGCGCCGACCCGACGTGTCATCGGGCGGTCGCGGGTTCGAGTCCCGCCACCTCGGGCGCCGACCCGCCGGCGCCCGAGGTGGCCGTCCCTCGTCGCGCAGGTGCACGAGCAGGGACGGCCACCCCGCCCGCGCCTACCGCCGCAGGTCGAGGACGACCTTGCCGCCCGGGAACCCGCCCTCGGCCAGCCGGTGCGCCGCCGCGGCCTCCTCGAGGGGGAAGGTGCGTCCGACGCGCGGCAGGTAGAGCCCCCGCTCGCCGAGCGCGGCGGCGGTCCGGAGCGCCGCGACGTCGTTCTCGCCGCCGGCCACGAGCGCGCCGAGGCGACCGGCGGCCACGGGGTCGACGACGGTGACGACGTGCGCCGGGTCGCCGACGAGCGCCACGAGCTGGTCGAGGTCGGCGCCCGCCGCGTCGAGGACGACGGCGACGCCCTCCGGGGCGACGGCGGCGACCCGCCCGGCCAGGCCCGGGCCGTGCGCGACGGCCACCGCCCCCAGCTCCTCGAGGACGCGGTGGTTCTCCGGACGGGCCGTGCCGACGACGCGGGCGCCCGCGGCGACGGCCGCGACGACCGCGGCGGCGCCGACCGAGCCCGAGGCACCCTCGACGAGGACGGTCCCGCCCGCACGGCCCACGGGGCCGGGCGCCGAGGTGCCCGGCTCGAGCACGCCGACCGCCGCGAGGGCGTGGACGGCCGTGGTCATGGCCAGCCCGGCGGAGGCCGCCTGCTCGACCGACCAGCCCGCGGCCGGGGCGGCCCACGCGGTCAGCACGGCGTGCTCCGCGGACAGCCCGCCGAGACCCGCGCTGCCGAAGACGGTGTCGCCGGTCGTCACGTCGTCGACGCCCTCGCCGACCTCGTCGACGACGCCGACGGCGTCCCGCCCGGGCACGAGCGGCAGCGGCGGGTCCACGACGCCGCGCAGGTCGCCGCGGCGCAGCTTCCAGTCGATCGGGTTGACGCCGGCGGCGAGGACGCGGACCCGGACGGTGCCCGCCGTGGCGTGCGGCTCGGGCACGTCCTCGACCCTCAGCTCCTCGGGGCCGCCGTACCGGTGGAAGCGGGCCGCTCTCATCGTCTGTCCTCTCCGTGGACGGGTGCTGTCCCCACCCACTGTCCTCCGGCCCGGGCGCCGGTGGCGTCCGGCCCCCGGGCGGGGGAGGTCGCCGCGCCGGCTCCGCGCGGGCGGTACCGTCCGTGCTTGTGAACGCCCACATCGCCGTGGCCCTGGAGGTCTGACGTGTCCGTCACCCCGTCGGCAGGGGCGTCGTCCGCCCGCGACGCCATCACCGGGGGCCGTGCCGTCCTCGGCGTCGAGCTCGGCTCGACCCGCATCAAGGCGGTCCTCGTCGGGCCCGACCACGAGCCGCTCGCCGCCGGCAGCCACTCGTGGGAGAACCGCCTCGAGGACGGCGTCTGGACCTACGCCGAGGACGACGTCTGGCACGGGCTGCAGCAGGCCTACGCGGGTCTCGCCGCCGACGTCCGCGAGCGGCACGGCGTCGGGCTCGAGCGGCTCGGCGGTCTCGGCGTCTCGGCGATGATGCACGGCTACGTGGCGCTCGACGCCGACGGCGGCCTCCTCGTGCCCTTCCGCACCTGGCGCAACACGAGCACGGGCGAGGCCGTCGAGCTCCTCAGCGGCCCGCTGGAGTTCAACGTCCCGCACCGCTGGAGCGTCGCCCACCTCGTCCAGGCCGTCCTCGACGGCGAGGAGCACCTCGCCCGGCTCGCCTCCTTCACGACGCTCGCGGGGTGGGTGCACCGCCGCCTCACGGGGGAGCACGTCCTCGGCGTCGGCGACGCGAGCGGGATGTTCCCCGTCGACAGCACCGCCGGTGGCTACGACGAGGGGCGCCTCGCGAGGGCGGACCGCCTCCTCGCCGGGGCCGGCTTCACGACGCCGCTCGCGCAGCTGCTCCCGCGCGTCCTGCCGGCCGGCGAGGTCGCCGGCGTCCTCACCGACGACGGCGCCGCGCTGCTCGACCCGACGGGCCGCCTGGCCGCGGGCGCGCCGGTCTGCCCGCCCGAGGGCGACGCCGGGACGGGGATGGTGGCCACCGGCTCCGTCGCGCCGCGCACCGGCAACGTCAGCGCCGGGACGAGCATCTTCGCGATGGTCGTGCTCGAGGGGCCGCTGCGGCAGGTGCACCGCGAGCTCGACCTCGTGACGACCCCCGCGGGCGACCCGGTCGCGATGGTCCACTGCAACAACGGCGCCAGCGAGCTCGACGCCTGGGCGGGCCTCTTCAAGGAGTTCGCGGTCGCCGTCGGCGCCCCCGCCGACGACGCGACCGTCTTCGGCGCCCTCTTCCGGGCCTCGCTCGCGGGCGCCCCGGACGGCGGCGGGATGCTCGCCTACAACTACCTGTCGGGGGAGCCCATCACGGAGATGGAGGAGGGGCGCCCGCTCTTCCTCCGCACGCCGGGCAGCCCTTTCGACCTGGCGACCTTCGTCCGCACCCAGATCTACAGCGCCTTCGCGACGCTGCGCCTGGGCATGGACGTGCTGGACGGCGAGGGCGTACGGCTCGAGGGGATGTTCGCCCACGGCGGCATGTTCGCGACCGAGGGCGTCGCGCAGCGCCACCTCGCCGCGGCCCTCGGCACCCCGGTGACGGTGGGCGACGTCGCGGCCGAGGGCGGCGCCTGGGGCATCGCGGTGCTCGCCGCCTTCGCGGCCGGCACCGGTGGCCGCGAGGAGGGCGAGACGCTCGCGGACTACCTGCAGCGCAAGGTCTTCGCCGACGCCCGCCTCGTCACCGCCGCGCCGGACGCGGACGACGTCGCCGGCTTCGACGCCTTCCTGCGCCGCTACGTGGCCGGCCTGCCCGTCGAGCGGGCCGCGGTCGAGCACGCCTGAGCCGCCGTCCCGCCCCCCGGTGGCCGTCCCACCGGGCGGGCGGGGCGGCCCCTGCGCCGGGGCGGCGGTCGGCCCGGCGTCAGCGGGTCCGGCGCCCCTCGCGGAGGGCCTCGACCGTCGCGGCGAGGCGGCGGTCCCGGGTGGCCGCCTGCTTCGCCTCGGTCACCCACCGCACCCACTCCTTGCGGTGCGAGGGCGCCAGGTCGTCGAAGAGCCGCTGGGCCGCGGGCTCGGCGGCCAGGGCCGCGGCGAGGTCCTCGGGCACCTCGACGGTCCGGGGCGCGGTGTCGAGGACGACCTCGACGTCGACCTCGTCGCCGGCCGCGACGCCCGCCGCGGTCCGGTGCTCCGCCGCGAGGGGCAGGAGCCGCTGCCCGGCCATGGTCCCCACCGTCGTCCGGTAGGTGTGGCCGCCGAGCGTGACGACGACCGCAGGGCGGCCCCCGCCACCCAGTCCCTCCATGACCTCGGCCGGCACGGGCAGCCCGGTGGCGCTCCGGCCGTGCTGCTCCACGCGCGTGCGGAACCTCATGCGGCGCAGTGTGCTCAGGGGCCCTGCGCCTGGGCAAGAGGCTCAGACGGCGACGGGACGGGGCACCGGGGCCGGGCGGTCGGCGTCGTCGGGGACGTCCAGCAGCTCGAGCAGGTGCGGGGCGGGGGAGCCGACACGCTCGCGGCCGCCGGTGACGACGCTGACGACCCACGGCGGGGCGTCGGCCGGCAGCGGCCGGGCGACGAGCCCGGCGGCCTCGGGCTTGGCCGCGACGTGCCGCGGCACGAGGGCGACGCCCAGGCCCCGGCCCACGAGGTCCAGCAGCGCGTGGACGTCACCGACGGTGCAGCGCACCTGCTTCCGGACGCCGTGCGCCTCCACGGCCGCGTCGGTGAGCCCGCGCACGGCCCACGTCGGGTGCAGGTCGACGAGGGCGGCGTCGGCGAGGTCGGCCCACGCGAGGTCGCCGGGCGCCGTCGCGAGGCGGTGCCGGGGCGGCGCGAGGAGGACGAGGGGCTGGCGGCCCAGCTCGACGGCCGGGGAGGTGCCGAGGCCGTCGGTCGTGCCGACGAAGGCGACGTCGAGCTCGCCCTCGCGGACGCCGGTCAGGAGGTCGTGCGAGCCCGCCTGGAGGTAGGAGATGTCCACCTGCGGGTGCCGGCGGTGGAAGCGCTCGAGCAGCCCCGCGACGTCGACGACCCCGAGGCACTGCTCCGCGCCCACCCGCAGCACCCCCGAGAGCGCCTGCGTCGCACGGACGACGGCGTCGCGACCGGCCGTCGCCTGCGCGAGCATCGAGCGCGCGAAGGGCAGCAGCGCCAGGCCGGCCGCCGTCGGCTCGACGCGGCGGGACGTGCGCGAGAACAGCGCGGTGCCGAGCTCGGCCTCGAGGGTGCGGAGGGCCGCGGACAGGCCCGACTGCGAGACGCCGACCAGGGACGCCGCGCGGGTGAAGCTGCGCTCGTCGGCGAGCACGACGACGTACTGCATCTGCCGGAGGTCCATGCATCGATGGTGCTTCTCGATGCCATGAGAAGCAAACGTTGGACTTCTGGACCGACCCTTCCTACGGTCGTGACATGGAGCAGCGACAGATCGGCACGCACGCCGTGTCCGCCATCGGCCTCGGGGCGATGCCCCTGTCCATCGAGGGCCGCCCCGACCGCGAGCGGGCCCTCGCCACCGTCCACGCGGCCCTCGACGCCGGGGTCACCCTCGTCGACACCGCGGACGCCTACCACCGCGACGCCGGGGAGGTCGGGCACAACGAGGAGCTCGTCGCCGAGGCCCTGCGCACCTACGGCGGCGGCACGGACGCCGTCCTCGTCGCCACCAAGGGCGGGCACCTGCGCCCGGGCGACGGCTCGTGGACCCAGGACGCGCGGCCCGAGCACCTCAAGGCCGCGGCCCGCGAGTCGGCGCGGCGCCTCGGCGTGGAGGCCGTGGGGCTCTACCAGCTGCACCGCCCGGACCCGCAGGTGCCCTACGCGGAGTCGGTCGGCGCGCTCGCCGACCTCCTCGACGAGGGCGTCATCGCCATGGCCGGCATCTCCAACGCCTCGGTGGCGCAGATCGACGAGGCCGACGACGTGCTCGGCGGCCGCCTCGTCGCGGTGCAGAACCAGTTCTCCCCGGCGTTCCGCTCGAGCCTCGCCGAGCTCGAGCACTGCGCGGCGAAGGGCATCGCCTTCCTCCCCTGGAGCCCGCTCGGCGGCATCGCCAAGGCGGCGGAGCTGGGCAGCCGCCACTCCGCCTTCCAGGAGGTCGCGGACGCCCACGGCGTCAGCCCGCAGCAGGTGACGCTCGCGTGGGAGCTCGCGCTCGCGTCCGTCGTCGTCCCGATCCCCGGGTCCTCGCGGCCCGCGTCCGTCACCGACTCCGCCCGCGCGGCCGACCTCCGGCTCACCGCGGACGAGGTCGCCCGTCTCTCCTCGACCGGCCAGGAGGCCTGACCGTGAAGACCGTCCCCCTCGGCACCAGCGGCCTGCAGGTGCCCGCCGTCGTCCTCGGCGTCATGCGGATCGCCGACAAGACCGACGAGGAGATCCGGGAGCTGTGGGCCGCGGCCCGCGACGCCGGCGTCACCTTCCTCGACCACGCCGACGTCTACGGCGGCTCGATGCACCGCTGCGAGGAGCGCTTCACCGAGGCGGTGGCGCTGTCGCCGTCCGAGCGCGACGCGGTGACGATCCAGACCAAGTGCGGCATCGTCCCCGACGGCCCGTACTTCGACTTCTCCTACGAGCGCATCACCTCCCAGGTCGAGGGGTCGCTGCGGGCGCTCGGCACCGACCGCATCGACGTCCTGCTCCTGCACCGGCCCGACGCGCTGGTGGAGCCCGACGAGGTCGCCCGCGCCTTCGACGAGCTCTCCGCCGCCGGCAAGGTGCTGCACTTCGGCGTCTCGAACCACACGCCGGGGCAGATCGACCTGCTCAAGCGGTCGGTGACGCAGCCGCTCGTCGCCAACCAGCTGCAGCTGTCCATCACCCACGCCCCGCTCGTCGCGCAGGGCGTGGCCTCGAACATGCAGGCGCTCGACCAGTCGGTCGCCCGCGACACCGGGACGCTGGACCACGCCCGCCTGCACGACATCACCGTCCAGGCCTGGTCGCCGTTCCAGGCGGGCTTCTTCTCCGGCGTCTTCCTCGACGACGAGCGCTACCCCGAGCTCAACGCGGTCCTCGACCGCCTGGCCGCGCAGTACGACGTGCCGAAGCTCGCCGTGGCGACGGCGTGGATCACGCGCCACCCGGCGCAGATGCAGGTCGTCCTCGGCACGACGAGCCCCGAGCGCGTGCGCGCCGCGGCGCAGGGCTCGGACCTGCCGCTCACGCGCGCCGAGTGGTACGAGCTCTTCCGCGCCGCGGGGTACACCGTCCCCTGACCGACCTCCGCGTCCGGCTCGTGCGGCCCGGGCTCCCGCTCCTGCGGGCGCCCGGGCCGCCGCCGTCGGCGCCGGGGGCTACGGTCTGCCGCGGCGGGCGCGGTCACGCGCCCCAGGGCCCCCTGAACCCGGGCCTGCCGTCGGCTCGCCGGCTCGCCCGGCACCAGGGCAGGAGCGACACATGGACCTCACGCGGCGACGGCTCCTCGGGGCGGCGGGCGCGCTGGCGCTCCCGACCTTCCTCGGCGGCTGCGGCGGCTTCTCCACCTCGTCCGGCGACGACGACGCGGCGGGAGGGGACACCGACACCCTGACCGTGACGACGTGGGGCACCGACAGCGAGCTCGCGGGCCTGCGGGCCGCCGTGGCGCGCTTCGAGGGGTCCAGCGGTGCGCGGGTCGCGCTCGACGTCGTGCCCTACGAGCAGATGTTCTCCAACGTCGACGCGCAGATCCAGGCCGGCAACCCGCCCGACGTCTTCCGCGTCCCGTACTACACCTTCGGCAGCTACGCAGGCCGCGGCCAGCTGCTCGACCTCTCGCCGTACCTCGAGGACGGCTTCGCCGACCGCTTCACCCCGCAGGCCTGGGCCGCGGTGCAGAGCGACGGCGCCCCCTACGGCGTGCCGCACCACACCGACACGTCGGCGATCCTCGTCAACACGGAGCTGCTGGGCGCCGCGGGCATCACCGAGCTCCCCGCCTCGCCGGAGGAGGCGTGGACGTGGGACCAGCTGGCGGAGGTCGCGACGACGCTGCGCGGCTCGCTGCCGGCCGAGCAGTACCCGTTCGCCGTCAACTGGCAGGGCAACGGCGTGACCCGCTGGCTCAGCTGGCTCTTCCAGGCCGACGGCCGCTTCCTCACGGAGGACCTGTCCGGCCCGGCGATCGACTCCGCCGCCGCGCGCGAGGCCGTCGCCTTCACGCAGTCCTTCTTCGCGCAGGGGTGGGTGCCGCCCAACAGCTCGGTCCAGTCGGCCACCTACTCGAGCGACTCCTGGTACGCGCAGACCGTCGCCATGGTCTGGGGCGGCGCCTTCCTCGTCCCCGACGCCGAGGCGACCCTCGACTTCGAGTGGACGGCCACGTACGCCCCGCGGAAGGTGCGTGGCGGCAGCGACTTCGGCGGCAACGCGCTCGTCGCGACGGCGGGGACGCCGCGCGCCGAGCTCGCGGCGGCGTTCCTCGCCTCGGTGACGGAGGAGGAGTCGATGCGCGAGTTCTGCGCCGGCGCGTCCCTCCTGCCGACCCGCACCGACCTCGTCGAGCAGGGCATCGAGTTCGCCGTGCGGCCGGAGCTGTCGCCGGTCTTCGTCGGCCAGGCCGGCGTCGTCCTCCCCGAGGACTCCGGGCAGGTGGCGTCCCCGGACATGGCCTCGATCATCACGGTGCTGCAGGACGCGCTCGAGGGCGCCTTCGTCGGCGGCCAGGACGTCGAGACGACGATCACCGCGATGTCCGACGGCATCGCGGCCGCCGTCCGGTGACCCGCCCGGTGGCCCGCCACCGCGGGGGGCGACGGTGACGCAGCCCGTCGCCCCCGAGGTGACGGCGGTCGGCGACCGCCCGGCGGGGCCGCCGGACGCGTCGCTGCGCCCGCGCCGCGCACGGGCGGGCCGCCGCGGGGAGTCGCTCGCGGCGTACGGCTTCCTCGCGCCGAACCTCGTCCTGCTCGTCCTCTTCGTCGCCGTGCCCCTGCTGTGGGCGCTGTGGATCAGCCTCCAGGCGACCGACGGCTTCGGCACGGGCGTCTTCGTCGGCGCGGACAACTACGTCCGCCTCGCCGAGGACGGCCGCTTCTGGCGCGCCGTCGTCAACACGACGCTGTACACCGCGCTCGTCACGCCCCTGGCCATGGGGCTGGGGCTCGGCGCCGCCGTCCTCCTCGACGGCGCGCTGCCGGCGCGCGGGCTCTTCCGCTCCGTCCTCATCCTGCCGATGGCCGTCTCGGGCGTCGCGACGGCGCTCATCGGCGTCCTCGTCTTCGACGAGAACAGCGGGGTGCTCGACGGGCTGCTCCGGGCGGTCGGCCTGCCGGACGTGCCGTGGCAGTCGGGCGGGCCGGCGGCCTTCGCGTCCGTCGTCCTCGTGACGCTGTGGTGGCGCGTCGGCTTCAACATGCTCGTGTACCTCGCGGCGCTGCAGGGGGTCGGCGCCCACCTCTACGAGGCGGCCACCCTCGACGGCGCGAACGCGTGGCAGCGCTTCCGGCACATCACCGTGCCCATGGTCGGGCCGGCGTCGTTCTTCCTCATGATCATGAACGTCATCTACTCGTTCCAGGTCTTCGACGTCGTCTTCGTCATGACCGGGGGCGGGCCGCAGGACGCGACGTCGGTCCTCGTGACCTACGCCTACGAGAACGGCTTCGTCACCCGCGACCAGGGCTACGCGGCCGCCATCGGCGTCGTGCTGCTCCTGCTCACGCTGGCGGTGACCGCCGTCCACTGGCGCACCAGCCGGACCCGGGACGTGACCGAGTGAGCGCCGTGGGCACCGACCGCCGGGCCGCCCGTGCCGTCCCGGGCGCCGCCCGTCGGCGTCGCGACCGGCGCCTCGTCGTCCTCCGGACGGCGGCGGCGACGCTCGTGGCGCTCGTCGTCCTCGCGCCGCTGTACTGGATGGTCGTCGTCGCGCTGTCGACGCGGGCCGAGCTGCTCGGCGGGACGCTGAGGCTGTGGCCCCGCGAGCTGACGCTCGAGAATTTCCGGCGGGTGCTCGAGGCCTTCCCGGTCGTCACGTGGTTCGGCAACTCGGTCGCCATCGCGCTCGTCGCGTCGGTCATCACCGTCGTCTGCAACCTGCTCGCGGGCTACGCTTTCGCGCAGCTGCGGTTCCGCGGGTCCGGCGTGGTCTTCCTGCTGGCGCTGGCGACGCTCATGCTCCCCGTGCAGGTGACGATGGTCGCCCTCTTCCGGCTCGTCACCGAGATGGGGATCTACGGCAGCTACTGGGCGGTCATCCTCCCGAGCGCGGCGTCGGCCTTCGGCATCTTCCTCGCCCGGCAGTTCTTCCTGTCGGTGCCGCGCGAGCTGCTCGAGGCGGCGCAGATCGACGGCGCCGGCCACCTGCGCGTCTTCCTCCAGGTGGTGCTGCCGCTGTGCCGGCCCCTCGTGGCGGTCCTCTTCTTCATGGCCCTGCTGCAGAGCTGGAACGACTTCGCCTGGCCGCTCATCGCGCTGCGGTCCAACGAGCTCTTCACGCTGCCGATCGGCCTGCTGTTCCTCCAGGGCCAGTTCGGCGCGGACTACGGCGGGACCATGGCCTTCGCGCTGATGAGCGTCGCGCCGATGGTGCTGCTGTTCCTCGTCTTCCAGCGGTACTTCGTCCAGGGCTTCGCGCGGAGCGGGATCCGCTGACGTGGTGCGGCTGCCGTGCCAGGTCGTCAAGCGTTCGGGATCGGCGTGGCCGAGTGCTCATCGAGGCGCTTGCGGTGCGACGCGCCACTCTTCGGGTCGTGGTGAGCGAAGGCTGAGCGAGAGAACGACTGGGCGGTCCCTGTGCTCGCGCTGCTGGCCACGAACTGCTCGACCGCGACATCGCGCTTCGTCAGGCTGTGCGAGAAGTGGATCAGGTAAGCATGAGGAACGGCGCTGTTCTCGAGCTTCCAGTCGTCGTCTTTGAGATGCTTCAGCGGGTAGTTGAGCCCGATCTCGATAGCGATCGGTGCCGCGATCCGGCCCTGCAGGAAGCGGTCGGTCGTCGTCTGGGCAACGCCCTCGGGCGACAGGACGGCGATGTCGAAATTTCCGCGCCCCTTCTTCAGGGGCCGCTTCCTCGTCTCGGGCCACTCCTTGTGCACCAGTTGGGTCTTCTGACCGCCAGCCATCTCGTACAGTCCTGAGAGCTCCTCCTGTGCGAGGAGGTCAGACATGAGCGCGACATGAAGAGAGTGCTCGACGCGGTGACGGAACGGATGCGTGACGAAGTCGTCGACCAAGCGGTCGACGCAGCGATCTACGGCCTCGACTGCCTTCGCCAGCCAGCGCTGGTCGGCCACGACGGGCGGGGCATCGTCGACCGCGGTGCGATCGAGCGGCAGAAGCATGTCCATGCCGGACCCATCGACCGAGAGGCGTCCAGGCATGACGGCACCGTCCTCTGCGTCACCCAGCCTGGTCAGCGCCGAAGAGAGCCGCAGTAGACGTGGGAACCCGCGGCGGGCGCGGCCGACCTGCCATCTCCTCGAGCACCCGCACGACCTGGTGGCTGTAGCCGTACTCGTTGTCGTACCAGACGTAGAGGACGGCGTCGTGGCCGTCGGCCTGCGTGGCGAGGCCGTCGACGACGCCCGCCTGGTGCGAGCCGAGGAAGTCGGTGGAGACGACCTCGGGGGAGTGGATGTAGCCGACCTGGCGGCGCAGCGGGCCGACGAGCGACGTCCGGCGGAGGTGGTCGTTGAGCTCGGCCGTCGTCGTCGGGCGCTCGAGGCGGAGGGCGAGGACGGCGAGGGAGACGTCCGGCGTGGGGACGCGGATGGCGCTGCCGGTGAGCCGGCCCGCCAGCGAGGGCAGGGCCTTGGCGACGGCGCGGGCCGCGCCCGTCTCGGTGATGACCATGTTGAGCGTGGCGGCCCGGCCGCGGCGGGCGCCGCCGTGGACGTTGTCGATGAGGTTCTGGTCGTTGGTGAAGGAGTGCACGGTCTCGACGTGGCCGTGCGCGACGCCGAAACGCTCGTGGACGACGTGCAGGACCGGGGTGATGGCGTTCGTCGTGCACGAGGCCGCGGAGACGACGTCGTGGTCGCCGACCTCCGCCTCGTTGATGCCGTGGACGACGTTGGGCACGGGGCCCTTGCCGGGCGCCGTCAGCAGGACGCGCGCCGCCCCGGGGCTGCGCAGGTGCTGCCGCAGGCCGTCCTCGTCGCGCCACCGGCCGGTGGTGTCGACGACGAGGGCGTCGTCGATGCCGGCCGCGCGGTAGTCGACGGCCGCGGGGTCGGTCGCCCGCAGCACCTGGACCAGGGTGCCGTTGGCGAGGACGGTCTGCGTCTCCTCGTCGACGGTGATGGTCCCGCGGAAGGGGCCGTGGACGGAGTCGCGGCGCAGGAGGCTGGCCCGCTTGACGAGGTCGCCGGGGCCCGCGGGCCGCAGGACGACGGCGCGCAGCCGCAGAGGGCTCGCCGGGCCGGCGTGCTCGACGAGGATGCGCGCGACGAGGCGGCCGATCCGGCCGAAGCCGAAGAGGACGACGTCGCGCGGCTCGGCCGCGGCGGCGCCGAGCGCGTCCGCGAGCTGCTCGCGGACGAGCGCCTCGAGGTCCCCGCCCGCCGCCCGGTGGGCCGCCAGCAGCTCGCCGACGTCGACCGAGCCGGGCCCCGGGCGCAGCGCCACGAGCAGGCGGAGGAGAGCCAGGGTGTCCTCGACCGGCAGCGGCACGCCGTCGGCGTGCCGGCCGTAGCGGTGGGCCTTGACGAGCCCGACGGCGGACAGCCCCGCCAGCCCGCGCCCGTGGACGGACAGCACGACGCCGTGCTCCCGGTGCAGGCGGCCGACGAGCGGCACCAGCTCCTCCGCGACGGCCAGCCGTCGCGACCAGTCCTCCAGCGCCTGCCCGTGCTCCGCGTGCGGCACCCGTGCCCCTCCCTCGTCCGGCGGCCGGGCGGCCGCCACGACCGGCGACCCTAGGGACGCGGGAGGGCCCCGGGACGCCGTCACGGCCCCGGCCGGCCGTGAGGATCCTCACCCGTGGCGTCGGCCACACCCCGCGCGCCGCCCGTCGGCCGCCCTCCTCCGACGTCAGGAGGGACGGCCCTGCGGGGTTCCACTTCGCTGCCGAAGTCGTCCAGAGGGACGCCGTCGTGCCCACTTCGCTGCCGAAGTGGTCGGCAGGGGCCTCGTCGGCTCGTCATCGGCAGCGACGTGGGGATGCGCGACGCCGATGCGGGAGCGCGGACGCCGCGGGGTCGTCGGGCGCGGTGTCGCCGGACCTCTCGGCGCGCGTGACCGGCTGTGAGACGGAGTTGCCCTGCGGGTTACGTCGCGCGACGGCGGCGCAACACCCCGTCCCTAGCGTCCTGCGGCACGGCATCGGTGCGCTCGGCGCACCGGCCGCGTACCTCCCGCGCCCGTCCCCGAGGAGACCGATGACCACGGCACCGAGCACCACCGAGGTCCCCGCCCCGCGACGCGGCGGCACGAGCGGGCGACGGCGCCTCGTCGTCGTCGGCAACGGCATGGCCGGCGCCCGGACCCTCGAGGAGCTGCTCGCGCGCGGCGGCGGCGAGATGTTCGACATCACCGTCTTCGGCGACGAGCCGTACGGCAGCTACAACCGCATCCTGCTCAGCGGGGTCCTCGCCGGGGACGACGACGAGGAGGGCATCGTCCTCAACCCGCGGGAGTGGTACGCCGACAACGGGATCGACCTGCGCTGCGGCGTCCGGGTCACCGGCGTCCGTACGGCGGCGCGCGAGGTCGTCGACGCGACCGGCGCGGTGACCCCGTACGACGTCCTCGTGCTCGCGACGGGCAGCTCGTCGCGCGTCCCGCCGATGGAGGGCGTCCGCCGGGCCGACGGGTCGCTCCTGCCCGGGGTGACCGGCTTCCGCGGCCTCGACGACACCCGCGGGCTGCTCGACGCGGCCCGCGCCCACGAGCGCGCCGTCGTCCTCGGGGGCGGCCTGCTCGGGCTCGAGGCCGCGCACGGCCTGCGCCGGCAGGGTCTCGACGTCACGGTCCTGCACTCGCCCGCGCACCTCATGAACCAGCAGCTCGACGCCGCCGCCGGGGCGGTCCTGCGGACGTCGGTCGAGGGGACCGGCGTACGGGTCCTCACGGGCACGCGCGCGTCGGCGGTCACCGGCACCGACCGGGTCACCGGTGTCGTCCTGCCCGACGGCAGCCACCTCGCCGCCGACGTCGTCGTGCTGACGGCGGGCACCACCCCCAACACGGGGCTCGCGGAGGCGGCCGGGCTCGACGTCGACCGGGCCGTCGTCGTCGACGACCGGATGCGCTGCGGCGGAGCGCCGTCCGTCGCGGGGGCGTCGCCCACGGACGGCGTCTACGCCGTCGGCGAGTGCGTCCAGCACCGCGGCGTCGTCTACGGCCTCGTGGCGCCGCTGTGGGAGCAGGCGACCGTCCTCGCCGACGTCCTCACGGGCGCCGACCCGACGGCGGAGTACCGCGGCTCCCGGACGTGCACGAAGCTCAAGGTCGCCGGCGTCGACGTCGCCGCCATGGGGCTGCCCGCGCCCGAGCTGCCGGGCGACGAGCTCGTCGTCGTCGCGGAGCCGTCCCGCGGCGTCCACCTGTCCGCCGTCGTGCGGGACGGCGTCCTCGTCGGCGCCACGCTGCTGGGCGACGTGAGCCGCACGCCGGCGCTCCAGCAGGCCTTCGAGCGCGGCCTGCCGCTGCCCGAGCGGCGGCTCGAGCTGCTCCTCGACCTCGGCGGGGGCGCGGGCGAGGGGGACGTCGCCGACCTCGACGACGACGCCCCGGTCTGCAGCTGCAACCAGGTCACCAAGGGCGCCATCACCGGGGCGGTGGCCGGCGGGTGCACGAGCGTCAAGGGCGTCATGGACGCCACCCGCGCCGGGAAGGGCTGCGGCACCTGCAAGGGCGTCGTCGGCCGGCTCGTCGAGCTGGCCGCGGACGGCGCGCTCACCGAGGACCCGTCGGTGCACTGGTACGTGCCGGGCGTGCCCCTGCGCAAGGACGAGCTCGTCCGGGAGATCCGCGAGCGGCGCCTGCTCTCGGTGTCGGCGGTCTTCGCCGCGCTCGCCCCCGGCGGCGAGCCCGACGCGAAGAGCTCCATGGGCCTCACGTCGCTGCTGCGGACGCTGTGGCCGGAGGACTTCGAGGACGAGCGCGGCGGCCGCTTCGTCAACGACCGCGTCCACGCCAACATCCAGCGCGACGGCACCTTCTCCGTCGTCCCGCAGATGAAGGGCGGCGTGACGACGGCCGACGAGCTGCGGCGCATCGCCGACGTCGCCGACAAGTACGACGTCGGGATGATCAAGGTCACCGGCGGGCAGCGCATCGACCTCCTGGGCGTGCGGAAGGAGGACCTGCCGAAGGTGTGGGAGGACCTGGGCATGCCGTCGGGGTACGCCTACGGCAAGAGCATGCGGACGGTGAAGACGTGCGTCGGCAGCGACTTCTGCCGGTTCGGGCTCGACGACTCGACGCAGCTCGGCATCGACCTGGAGACGCGCTTCCAGGGCCTCGAGACGCCGGCCAAGCTCAAGATGGCGGTCGTCGGGTGCCCGCGGAACTGCGCCGAGGCGTACGTCAAGGACGTCGGCGTCGTGGCCGTCGGCAAGGGCCGCTGGGAGGTCTACGTCGGCGGCGCCGCGGGCGCGAGCGTCCGCAAGGGCGACCTGCTCGCGACGGTGGGGTCGGCCGAGGAGGTCATCACCGTCGTCGGGCGCTTCGTCCAGCTCTACCGCGAGTGGGGCAACTGGCTCGAGCGGACCTACGACTTCGTGCCGCGGATGGGGCTCGATCGCTTGCAGAAGGTGCTCCTCGAGGACGCCGGCGGCCTCGTGGCCGGCCTCGACGCGGACCTGGAGCAGGCCGTCGCCGCCTACCGCGACCCGTGGCAGGAGGGCCGGGAGCCGGTGACGCCCGGGCAGTTCCGCACCGCGCTGCCGCTCGTCCCGCTGCCGCTCGTGCCCCGGCGGGCCGCGGGCGCCCCGGGCGGCACGAGCGTCGCCGACATCGGCAGCGACCTCGCGGCCGCCGCCGCGGGCCCGGCGGGCGGTGCCGCGTGAGCGCGCTCGCGGGCGTCGCCGCCGCACCGGGGCACCTCGCCGTCGACGTCGGCCCCCTCACCGACTTCGCGGTGGGGGAGGGACGCGCCGTCGTCGTCGCCGGACGCCAGGTGGCGGTCTTCCGGCACGCCGACGACCGGCTCTCCGCGCTCGACGCCGTGTGCCCGCACGCCGGGGGACCGCTGGCCGACGGCCAGGTCGACGACCGCGTCGTCGTCTGCCCGTTGCACCTCGCCGTGTGGGAGCTGCGGACCGGCCGCTCCTGCTCCGGCCAGGAGGACGTGGCCGCGCACGCCGCCGAGGTGGTCGACGGGCGGGTGCTGGTCCGGCTGGGCGGCTGAGGGGCGGCGCGCGAGGTCGGTCCCTGCCCCGGCTCGTCGGCGGGAGGTCGGACCGCGCCCGGCACGCGGCACACTGGCACCCGCCCGCCGAGCCGGCCCGCGCCGAGCCCCGACGAGTCCGGAGGACCGATGAGCCAGCCCACCACCACGCCGCCGGACGCCGCGCCCGCCGAGGCCGCCGCCGCGCCCGGGCGCGAGCTCGACCGCACGCAGCTCGTCGGCGTGACGATCGGCATCACGAGCGACCGCCGGTCCGAGGAGCTCATCGGCACCTTCACCCGCCGCGGCGCTCAGGTGCTGCACGCGCCGACGATGCGCATCGTCCCCGTCACCGAGGACGAGGAGCTGCTCGCCGGCACCCGCGAGGCGCTGGCGGACCCGCCGGACGTCCTCCTCGTCACCACGGGCATCGGGCTGCGCGCATGGGTGGAGTCGGCGGACGCGGCCGGGCTCGCCGACGACCTCGTCGCGGCGCTGCGCCCGGCGTACGTCGTGGCCCGCGGGCCCAAGGCGCGCGGGGCGCTGCGCGCCGCGGGCCTGCCGGAGCGGTGGACGGCGGCCACCGAGCAGACCGCCGAGGCCGTGCAGCACCTCGTCGACGAGGGCGTCGAGGGCCGCTCCGTGCTCGTGCAGATGCACGGCGCCGCAGGGGTCGAGGAGCTCGAGCCGCTGGTGACCGCCGGCGCGAGGGTCCGCACCGTCACGCCGTACCACTGGCGGGAGCCGCGCGACCCGGCCGCCGTCGACCGCCTCGTCGACGCGCTCGTGGCCCGCTCGCTCGACGCCGTCACCTTCACCGCCGCCCCGGCCGCCGTGGCGCTGCTCGACGCCGCGGAGGCCCGCGGGCTCCGCGACGAGGTCGTGGCCGCGCTCGCCGCGGGGGCGCCCGGCGCCGAGGGCGAGGACGGCGTCGTCGCCTGCGCCGTCGGGGACGTCACCGCGGCCCCGCTGCGCGCGGCCGGCGTCGAGCCGCTCGTGCCCGGCCGCTGGCGGCTCGGCGCGATGATGCGCGTGCTCGCCGACCACCTCGAGGAGCACCCCCGGGCGGCGGTGACGACGCCGGCCGGCCGCCTCGTCGTCCGGGCCCGCGCGGCCCTGCTCGACGGGACGCCGCTCGAGCTGGCCCCCGGCCCCCTGGCCGTCCTGGCGCGCCTCGCGGCCGCGGGCGGCGACGTCGTGCCGCGGGCCCGGCTGCTGGCGGCGCTGCCGTCGGCGGCGGGGGACCACGCCGTCGACGTCGCCGTCGCGCGGGTCCGCGCCGTCCTGCCCGACGGCGTCGTCCGCACGGTCGTCAAGCGCGGGTACGCGCTCCGGACGGGCTGAGCGGCAGGGCGTCCCGGGCGCCCGACGTCGGTGCTCAAGCACTGGAACACCGACGGCCCGTGCGTGGTTGGTCTCGACGCAGCGGGCGCCCGACGGCGCCCCGACCGACGTCGGAAGGTGCACCACCGTGAGCCAGACCACCCAGGACCGCCCCGTCGAGCGCGAGGCCGGCACGCCCGACGGCGGACCGTCGCTCTTCGACCCCGTGGTCCTCGGCGACCTCTCCCTGCGCAACCGCGTCGTCATGGCGCCGCTGACGCGCACGCGCGCCGGCGCCTCGGGCGTGCCGAACGACCTCCTCGTCGAGCACTACGGCCAGCGCGCCGGCCTCGGCCTCATCATCACCGAGGGCACGTACCCGACCGCGGAGAGCCGCTCGTACCCGGGCCAGCCCGGCATCGTCACCGACGAGCAGGCCGCCGGCTGGCGCCGCGTCGCCGACGCCGTCCACGCGCGGGGCGGCCTCCTCGTCATGCAGGTCATGCACGGTGGCCGGGTGTCCCACACCGACATCACGGGGACCGACCGGATCGTGGCGCCGAGCGCCGTCCGGCTCGAGGGCGAGGCGCACACGGCCGACGGCAAGAAGCCGTACCCGACCCCGCACGCCCTCACCACCGAGGAGGTGCAGCAGGTCGTCGCCGACCACGTCGCCGCGGCCCGCCGCGCCGTCGACGCCGGGCTCGACGGCGTCGAGCTGCACAGCGCCAACGGCTACCTGCTCCACGAGTTCCTCGCGCCGACGACGAACCAGCGCACCGACGCCTACGGCGGCAGCCCGCAGGCGCGTGCGCGCCTCGGGGTCGAGGTCGCCACCGCGGTGGCCGCGGAGATCGGCGCCGGCCGCGTCGGCATCCGCATCTCCCCGGCGCACGGCGTGCAGGGCGTCGCCGAGGACGACCCCGAGGACGTCGCGGCGACCTACCGCGCCCTCGTCGAGGGCCTCGCGCCGCTCGGTCTCGCCTACCTCAGCGTCCTGCGCGCGGACCTCGCCGACCCGCTCGTGGCCGAGCTGCGCGAGCGCTTCGGCGGGCCGCTCGTCGCCAACAGCGGCTTCGCCGCGCCGACGACGCGCGAGGACGCCGAGCAGCTGGTGGCCTCCGGCGCGGCCGACGCCGTCGCCGTCGGGCGCGCCGCCATCGCCAACCCCGACCTCGTCGAGCGCTGGCGCCTCGGCGCCCCGGAGAACGAGCCCGACGGCTCGACCTTCTACGGGACGGACGCGCGCGGCTACACGGACTACCCGGCGCTCTCCGCCTGACGTCGTGGCGCCCGACGACGGCCCCCGCACCGAGCCCGGTGCGGGGGCCGTCGTCGTGGGGGAGGCCTCGCGGTGCTCGACCCTCGTCGTCGGCCCGGTCAGGAGCCGGGCTGGAAGAGGCAGAAGAGGTGCCCGTGGGGGTCCCGCATGACCCGGACGCCCGGGGCCGGCTGGTGTGCCTCGACCACCGCGCCGAGCGCCGTCGCGCGGGCCTCCTCGGCGTCGAGGTCGTCCACGAGGACGTCGAGGTGCGCCTGCATCTGCACCCCGCCCTCGTGCGCCGGCCAGGTCGGGGCGACGTCATCGGGCTCGCGCTGGAAGCTCAGCCCCGGCCGCTCCCGCTCCGGGTCGGCCAGCCGGACCCAGTCCGGGTCGGCGCTGACGACCCGCCAGCCGAGGAGCCCGGCGTAGAAGGCGGCCAGCCCTCGCGGGTCGGGGGTGCCGAGGACGACGGCGCCGAGCGAAGCGGTCACGGGGCATGGTCGCCCGCCGGTACGGCTGACGACCAGCGGTCGCGGCCGGTGACGGACGTCCGTGCACGGTAGGCGCGGGACCACGAGGATGCGGGCATGACGGCTCCGTCCCCCCACCGCCACCGGTGAAGCGCCGCCGGCAGCGCGAGCTCGACGAGCTGCGCGCGGTGGTCGACCGTTACGGGCACGCGGTGCGCTGCGTCATGGACGACGACGAGGGCGAGGACCGGGTCGTCGCGTACACCGTCGGGCTCTCCGCCCGCGACCACCCGGAGCTGATGCTCACGGGACTGCCGTCCTCGTCGGCGATCTGGCTGCTCAACCAGCTGGGCGGCCGGGTGCACGCCGGCGAGGTCCTCCGGGCGGGCAGCGTCCTCGACGCCGGCGAGGCCGACGACGAGCCGCACCCGGTCGTGCTCGTCGAGGCCGAGGACGACCACGAGCTCGGCGTCGTGGAGATGCTCTACGGCGACCGGCCGACGCTCCAGGTGATCTGGACCGACTCGACCGGCCGCTTCCCCTGGCACCCCGGGTACGCCAACCCGCCCGACGTGCAGGGCCTGCGCGGCGAGGTCCCGGTCGCCCTGCTCGCCCTGCCGTGCCCCGAGGTGCCGCCCTCCCCGCTCGCGGCCGACCGTGAGCACGACCTCGTGCTCACGACGCGGTCGGTCCTCGACGGCGCGGCCGTCACGAAGGTGTGGCACGAGGCCGACGGGGGCTGGCAGCTCCTCGACGGCGACGTGACGGACGACTCGGTCCCGGTCCTGGCCCACCGCGAGCACCTGGTGGAGGCCGACCACACGCTCCGCGGGGTCCTCGACATCCCCGCCGGCAGCTGTGTCACGCGTGAGGCCCACACGTCTCCCTGGGTGCGGTGGCCGCTCGGCTCGGCCTAGGGCGCTGCCGGTCGGGCGCCCGACCGGCGCCCGACCGGCGCCCGACCGGCGCCGTGCACCGTGCGGCCCGACCGCTCAGGCGACGGGCACGACGCCCAGCGCGCGGCCGGCCTCGCGCGCGGCCGACAGGGCCTCGGCGTGCATGACGCCGGCCTGCTCCGTGAAGGCGTCGAGTGCCGGGTTGACGCCGACGAGGGTGAGCTCGCGCTCCACGACGGTGAGGTCCGCCCCCCACACGTCGGCGAGGACCCGCCGCAGGTAGGCGGTGGAGTGGTCCCACCCCTCGCGCGGGGTGCCGGCGCCGTAGCTGCCGCCGCGGACCGTGGCCAGGACGGCGGGCGTCCCCTCGAGAAGACGCGCGCCAGGGCTGCTGCCGGCGACGACCAGGTCCACCCAGGCCTTGAGGTGCTGGGAGACGCCGTAGTTGTACAGCGGCACGGCGAGCAGAACGGCGTCGGCGGCGCGCAGCTCGTCCACCAGGTCGGCGGCCAGCGCGAGCGCCCCGCGCTGCTCGGGCGTGCGCGCGTCCTCCGGCGTCATGGTGCCGGCGACGGCCTCGCCCCACGCCGTGGCCGGGAGGGGCTCGGTCCCCACGTGACGGCGCACGACGGCGTCCCCGGGGTGGGTCGTCACCCACTCGGACTCGACGGCGTCGGCCAGCTCGCGGCTGGCGGAGCCGTCGACACGGATGCTGGCGTCCAGGCGGAACAGGCTCACGGGAGGTCTCCTCGCTCGATGACTTCAGGGTTGTAGTGATAGTAACACTCACTACACGCGTGAAGTCATCGTCGGCCGACCGCGGACTACCGTCGGGCCGTGGACCACGACACCGGCAGGCAGGGCGGGGACGTCGGCACCCCGGCCCCCGCGACGCCGCAGCGAGCCGGGAGCGCGGCCGGCGCGGCGGCTCCGACGGGGGGCTGGCTCACCGAGGAGCAGCAGGAGGCGTGGAAGGCCGTCTTCGGCCTGGCCTCCCTGCTCCCGGGACCGCTGGACGCCCAGCTGCAGCGCGACTCCGGCCTGAGCCTCTTCGAGTACTCCGTCCTCAGCTCCCTGTCGATGACGCCCGGCCGGAGCGCCCGGATGAGCGCGCTGGCGCGCCGGTCCAGCGGCTCGCTGACGCGGCTGTCCAACGTCGTGCGGAAGCTCGAGGGCCGCGGCCTGGTCCGCCGCTCGCCCGACCCCTCCGACGGACGCTTCACCGTGGCGGAGCTGACGCAGGACGGCTGGGACGTCGTCGAGTCCGCGGCCCCCGGGCACGTCGACGCGGTCCGCACCCACGTCCTCGCGCCGTTGCCCCCCGAGCACCTCGCCGCGCTGGTCGACGTCGCCGAGCGGCTCGGCGTGATGCCGCAGCAGGTCGACGACTGCTAGGGCCTCGAGCGCTCGTCGGGCCGGACGACGGCGCCGCCTCAGCGCGGCGTCGTCCCGTGCCCGCCCGAGCAGCCGGCGCCGGCGCGCGCGACGTGGAACCACACCGTCTTCCCCTCGGGGTGCCCGGCGCCCGTCCCGGCGACGACGCCCCAGGCGCTGGCGAGGTCGTCGACGAGGGCCATGCCGCGGCCGTGGGCGCGGGCCTCGTCGGGCGCGCGGACCACCGGGACGCCGGGCGCGGCGTCGGCGACCTCGACGTGGACGTGGCGGTGGGTCGCGCGGACGGCCATGCGGGCCGGCGGGCCGCCGTGCACGACGGCGTTGGTCACCACCTCGCTGGTGAGGAGGACGACGACGTCGCGCGCCTCCTCGTCGAGCCCCGCGAGCACCGCGCACCCGTCGACGATGCGCCGCAGGGACCGCACGTCCTCGCGGCGGCAGTCCTCGACGACCTGCGCGTCGACGTCCTCGGAGACCTCCGTCGCCCGGCAGGGGCGGCCGCTGATCGCCATGGGTCCTCCTCGCACGCCCGCCGCACCCCCGCGGAGAGCCACCGTGTGGACCGCTTCGCAGCCGCCGCGCCGGTGGATGGGGCGGGACCCGCACGAGGCCGCGGCCGGCTCAGCCGAGCCGCAGCAGGCACCACGCCCGGCCGAGCTCGCCACGGCGGATGTCCGAGGCGCGCGCCCACACCTCGACGACGCCCCCGTCGCCGAACCAGCCGGCCAGGGCCGTCCACCCCTCGACCTCGAGGACGAGGACGTGGGCGTCGCCGGGCTCCTCCAGCGGGAGCACCCGCGGGAGGACGCGGTCGGCGGCGCCGCGCCCCTCCTGCGGGTGCCCGTACAGCCGGCTCACGGGGACGTCGGTGCCCTCGAGCGAGCCGGTCCGGTGGTAGGCCCACACCTCGCGGTACTGACGCTCCGCCTCCTCCGCGCCCTCGAAGGGGCCGAGCCGGCCGAGGCCGTCGACGGCCGCGGGGAGCGAGAAGGTCGGCAGCGGGTGGACGACGGCGAGGACGTCCGTCGGGGTGCCCACGTCCTCGGGCGGCTCGACGAGGCCGGGCACCGGCTCCGGCACCCACCGGACGAGCCACGCGCCCGCCGGGCCCTCGGCCGCGTCGTCGCCGCGGCTCTCGAGGTCGTGGAAGACCTCCAGGACGCCGGTCGTGGGCAGCCGGACGGGGTCGTCGCCGTCGCCGGGGAAGCGCCAGCCGTCCTCGCGCCACCCCTCGACGTCCTCCAGGTCCACGGTGACGAGGTGGGCGAGCGGCCGTCCGTCGGCCCGGCGCGGCCAGCGGTCGAGCGGCGAGCGCGCGGGCCCGCCGAGCCACGACAGGCCGGTCAGCCCCGCGGCGTCGTGCTCCCGCAGGACCGCGGGCCAGTCCTGGCCGAACCGGTCCTGCGACGACAGCGCGAGGGCCCACCGCACCTCGTCGATCGCCGGTGCTCCCGGTGGCAGGTCCGCGAGCCACCGCCGCACCAGCTCGGGCGCGCCCTGCACGGGGATCGGGGGGTCGAAGCGCGCCTCCTCGCCGCGGCCGTCGCGGTACCAGGACGCCATGGCCCGCCACGTGCGCTCGCCGTGCCCGCCGAGCTGGGCGAGGTGCAGCTCGACCGCCGCGCCGGGGACGAGGCGGCCCGCCGTCTGCTCCGCCTCGACGAGGCCGGCGAGGCGGCGCAGGAAGTCCGGCAGGTCCTCCCCGCCGTCCCCGTCCACCTCGAGGCCGAGCTGGTCGTCCGGTCGCTCGTCAGGGTCGGGGGCCACGGCGGGCATCCTCCCGGACGTCGTCCCGCCGGGTCAGACGCCCTGACGGGCGGACGCGACGTGCCGCAGCCCCCGCGCCCACGCCGGCTGGACGAGGACGCCGAGCACCACGGCGGCGTAGACGGCCACGGCCCCGGCGCCCAGCGCGAGGGGCGGGCCGCCGACGTCGACGAGCAGCCCGGCCACGGCGGTGCCGCCGGCGCCGCCCGCGGTCGTCGCCGTCGACAGCCACGCCTGGCTCTCGCCGCGGCGGCCCTCCGGCGCCAGCCCGTCGACGAGCCCCTGCTGGAGGATGAGCCCGGGCGCGATGAAGAGCCCGGTGACGAAGAGCACCACGAGGACGAGGGGGAGCGGCACGCCGCCGTCCCGTCCGAGCAGCAGCGCGAGCACGAGCAGGCCGGTGCCGAAGCCCGTCAGCAGGACGGGCACCCGCCGCCGCTCCGTCGGCGAGCCGGGCAGCGCCCCGTAGGTGAGGCCGCCGACGACGCTGCCGCCGGCGATGGCGGCGAAGAGGACGGCGAGGCGCCCCTCGTCGCCGAGGAGCTCCCGGGCCGTGGCGACGAGCGAGGTGTCGACGAAGCCGAACGACAGCGCCATGACGAGACCGACGAGCAGGACGGCGACCACCGGGCCGGTGAGGACGCGGCCGGCCGTCGCGACCGCCGGCCGGGCCTCGACGGCCTCGGCGCGGTCGTCGTCGGCCAGCGCGTCGGCGAGGACGGCCTCCGGGCCGTCGAGCGGCGGGGCGTCCTGCGGCCGCAGGCGGGCGGGCCCCGACGCCGCGTAGGCCAGCCCGCCGGTGAGGTGCAGCGCGGCCGTCAGCAGGAGCGGGCCGCCGAGCGGCATCCGGGTCTCGGCGAGCGCGAGGACGACGGGCCCGCCGACGAAGACGAACTCGACCGCGGACGCGTCGAGCGCGTAGCCCGTGCGCCACCGGTGCCGGGGCAGGACCGCACGCCACGACATGCGCATCGCCGAGCTGATGGGCGGCGCGGTCGCGCCGGCGAGGAGGGCCAGCACGACGACGAGGGGGAAGGGGGCGTCCCGGGCGGCGGACAGGGCGAGCACCACGAGCGTCGTCGCGCTGACGACGACGGTCGGGGCGATGACCCGGCTCTGGCCGAGCCGGTCGTACCCGCGCCCCCACACCGGCGAGCCGACGCCGACGCCGACGGCGTACGCGCCGGCGACGAGACCGGCGAGCGCGTAGCGGCCGTAGACCTCCTCGACGAGCAGGATCATCCCCAGCGGCGCCATGGCGATCGGCAGCCGCGCGACGACCGCGGCGAGGAAGGGGCGGGACGCCGCCCCGGTGCCGAGGACCTCGGCGTACGCGCGCAGCCCTCCGGTCCCCGACGTGCTCACCGCGCGACCCTACGGTCCGCCGGCGACCACCCGTGCCCCTGGCGCGGCGGCCCCCGCGCGGGGCACGATCACCGGGTGAGCCGCGACGACGCGCCTCCCGCCGCGGCGGGCGGCCCCTCGGTCCCGCCCCCCGCCGACCGAGGCCCCGGACGGCTGCGCGTGGCCGTCGTCGGCAGCGGCCCGGCGGGCGTCCACACGGCAGGTGCGCTCGTGGCGGCGGGCGAGGACGTCCGCGTCGACGTCCTCGAGCGCCTGCCGGTGCCCTTCGGCCTCGTCCGCTACGGGGTCTCGCCCGACCACGCCGACATGAAGGCCGTGACGTCGACCCTCGTCGAGGTCCTCGACCACCCCCGCGTGCGCCTCGTCGCGGGCGTCGAGGTGGGCCGCGACGTCTCGCTCGACGAGCTGCGCGCCGCCTACGACGCCGTCGTGCTCGCCACCGGCGCCAGCACGGACGCGCCGCTCGACCTGCCGGGGGCGGACCTGCCCGGCTCGTGGGGCGCGAGCGAGGTCGTCGCCTGGTACCAGGGGCACCCCGACGCCCCGCGCACGTGGGACCTGTCGGCCCGCGAGGTCGCGGTGCTCGGCGTCGGCAACGTGGCCCTCGACGTCGCCCGGGTCCTCGCGCGGCCCGCCGAGGACCTCCTCGCCACCGAGGTGCCCGTCGCCGTCCACGCGGGGCTCGCGGCGTCGGCGCTGACCGACGTCCACGTCGTCGGCCGCCGCGGCCCCGAGCACGCGCGCTTCTCGCCGCTCGAGCTGCGCGAGCTCGGCTCCGTGCCGGGCGTGGACGTCGTCGTCGACCCGGCGGACCTCGTGCTGACGCCGGACGGCGTGGAGCACCTCGAGCACGACCGGCGGGCCCGCCAGGTCGTCGCCACCCTCGAGGAGCTGGCCGCCCGCGGCGTCACCGGGGCGCCCCGGCGGGTGCACCTGCACTTCTCGCGCGTGCCCGTGGAGGTGCTCGGCCGCGACGTCGGCCGCGTCACCGGCCTGCGGACGCGCCGCGCGCACGTCGGGGCGGCGGGCGTCACCGAGGACCTCCCCGTCCAGGCCGTCTACCGCGCCGTCGGGTACCGCAGCCGGCCCGTGCCGGGCGCGCCGTTCGACGAGGCGCGCGGCGTCGTCCCCGACGACGGCGGGCGCGTCCTCACCGCCGACGGCGAGCGGGTGCCGGGCCTCTACGTCACCGGGTGGCTGCGCACGGGACCCGTCGGCCTCATCGGGCACACCCGGAAGGAGGCGCGCGCGACGGTCGCGAGCCTCCTCGCCGACCTGGCGGCCGAGCCGGCCGCGGCCGCCCCGTCCGGCGACCCGCTCGACCTCGTCGCACGGCTGCGCGAGGGCGGGCTGCACGTCGTCGACCTCGACGGCTGGCGCGCGGTCGACGCCGCCGAGCTCGCGGCCGGGGCGGCGGCGGGGCGGCCCCGGGTGAAGATCGTCGAGGTGGCCGAGATGCTCGCCGCCGCCGGCGGTCCCGGCCGGGGCGCGCCGGCGGGAAGCAGCGGGGGCCCCGGGGCGCTCACGCAGGGGTGACCGTCTACGCGCTGCACGAGAACCCGGAGTGGTGGCCCCCCTTCGAGGCCGCGTTCGCGGCGGAGGGCGTCCCCGTCGAGCAGTGGCTGCTCACGGGCGACACCGGCGACGCGGGCCTCGACCTCGACGCCGAGCCGCCCGAGGGCGTCTTCTGGTCGCGGATGAGCGCGTCGGCGCACACCCGGGGCCACGTCCTCGCGAAGGAGCAGACCCGCGCCGTGCTGTCGTGGCTCGAGGGGCACGGGCGCACCGTCGTCAACGGCCGCTCCGTGCTGGAGCTGGAGATGAGCAAGGTCGCCCAGCACGCCGCGCTGCGGGCCGCCGGGGTCGACGTCCCCCGCACCACCGCCGTCGTCGGCGAGCACCGCCTCGTCGCGGCCGCCGAGCGCTTCGTCGCCGCGGCGGGCGGCGGGCCCTTCATCACCAAGCACGACCAGGGCGGCAAGGGCCTCGGCGTCCGCCGCTTCGACGACGTCGAGGAGCTGCGCGCGGCGGTCGACGGCGGCGAGCTCGACGCGCCGGCCAACGGCATCTGGCTGCTGCAGGAGCTGCTCGTGGCCGCCGAGCCCGTCGTGACGCGCACGGAGCTCGTCGACGGCGAGCACGTCTACTCGGTCCGCGTCTCGACGGCGCAGGGCTTCGAGCTCTGCCCGGCGGACGCCTGCGCGCTGCCCGGCCAGGCGCCCCTGTTCAGCCTCCGCGAGGGCTACGAGCCGCCCCAGCTCGACGCCTACCGCCGCTTCCTCGCCGCGACGGGCACGACCGTCGCGGGCATCGAGTCGATCGAGACCGTCGACGGGCGCGTCGTCACCTACGACGTCAACACGAACACGAACTACAACCCCGACGTCGAGGCCGTCGCCCCGCGCTCGGGGCCCCGTGCCATCGCGGCCTACCTCGGCCGGCTGGCCGCCGCGGAGGCGGGACGGGGGAGCGCCGCGGCCTGACGGCGGCCCGGTGGCCCCGGCTCACCCCGCCGGGGGCCGGGCGTACGGCCGACCGGGTCACGGGCGGCGGCGGGGGCTCAGTCCCTCGCCGCGACGGCCGACCCGAGGGAGGTCTGCGGCGCGGTGCCGCAGCCGACCGGAGGAGCGCGATCCCGTGACGCAGCCCAGCCCCCAGACCACCCCGACGCGGGAGGGCGGGGCCACCGGCGGCCTCCGCCTCGTCACCCGCAGCGACTTCGACGGCCTCGTGTGCGCGGTGCTCCTGCGTCATCTGGACCTCGTCGAGGAGATCACCTTCGTCCACCCCAAGGACGTCCAGGACGGCACGGTGGAGATCACCGACCGCGACGTCCTCACGAACCTCCCGTACGACCCCCGCGCGCGCCTCGTCTTCGACCACCACGCGTCGGAGCTGGTCCGCGGCGGCGGCGAGGAGCGGGCCAACCACGTCATCGACGCCTCGGCGCCCTCGGCCGCCCGCGTCGTCTTCGACCACTTCGGCGGGGCCGAGCGCTTCCCGCTCGTGTCCGCGGACCTCATGGACGCCGTCGACCGCGCCGACTCGGCCGCGTACGACGTCGAGGAGGTCCTCGACCCGCAGGGCTGGACGCTGCTCAACGTCCTCATGGACAGCCGCACCGGCCTCGGCCGCTTCCGCGAGTTCCGCGTCTCGAACTACCGGCTGATGATGCAGCTCGTCGACGCCTGCGCCGTGCACGCCGACGTCGAGGAGATCCTCCGCCTCCCGGACGTCGCCGAGCGGGTCGAGCTCTACCGCGCCCAGTCCGCCCTCTTCGTCGAGCAGCTCCGCCGCTGCTCCACCGTCGTCGGCGACGTCGTCGTCGTCGACCTGCGCGACGAGGAGGTCATCCACGCCGGCAACCGCTTCGTCGTCTACGCGCTCTTCCCGCAGGCGCGGGTCTCGGTCCACGTCATCTGGGGCCGTGCGCGCCTCAACACCGTGCTCGCGGTGGGCAAGTCGATCGTCGACCGCACGTCGCCGGCCGACGTCGGCGCCGTCTGCCTCGCCCACGGCGGCGGGGGCCACCGCGCCGCCGGCACCTGCCAGGTCCCGCACGAGGACAGCGAGCGCGTCCTCGCCGAGGTCGTCGACGCCGTCCGCGGCGACCGCGTCCCCGCGGGCGTCTGACCCGTCCCCGGGCACGTCTCCGGGCCCGCTCCCGCGCGGGCGGGCCCGGAGACGTGCGCCGGGCCCGCGCGCTCGCCAGGATCGGCCCATGACGTCCGCCGAGACCGAGCAGACCCCGCCGCCCACCGGCCCCGCGCCCCGCGTCGTCACCCCGCCGGACGGCGCCGGGCCCGGCGGCCCCGGCGAGCCGGTGCCGTGGTGGGCCGACGCCGTCGTCTACCAGGTGTACCCGCGCTCCTTCGCCGACTCCGACGGCGACGGGATCGGCGACATCCCCGGGATCACCGCACGCCTGGACCACCTCGCCGACCTCGGCGTCGACGTCGTCTGGCTGTCGCCCGTCTACGCCTCCCCGCAGGACGACAACGGCTACGACATCAGCGACTACCAGGCCGTCCACCCGGCCTTCGGCACGCTCGAGGACCTCGACGCCCTCACCGATGGCCTCCACGCCCGCGGCATGCGGCTCGTCATGGACCTCGTCGTCAACCACACGAGCGACGAGCACGCGTGGTTCGTCGACGCGAAGAGCTCGCCGACGAGCGACAGGCGCGACTGGTACTGGTGGCGCGGTCCGCGCGAGGGCATGGCCGCCGGGGCACCGGGCGCCGAGCCGACCAACTGGCGCTCGCACTTCTCCGGGCCGGCCTGGACGCTCGACGAGGCGAGCGGCGAGTACTACCTGCACCTCTTCTCGCGGAAGCAGCCCGACCTCAACTGGGAGAACCCCGAGGTCCGTGCGGCCGTCCACCAGATGATGCGGTGGTGGCTCGACCGGGGGGTCGACGGCTTCCGCATGGACGTCATCAACATGGTCAGCAAGCACGTCGGCCCCGACGGGCAGCTGGCCGACGGCCGCGACACCGACCCGCGCACGGGGCTGGCCGGCGGCGGCGAGCAGTACCTCTGCGGCCCGCGCATCCACGAGTACCTCGCGGAGATGCACGCCGAGGTCTTCGCCGGGCGGCCCGAGAAGACCCTCACGGTGGGCGAGATGCCGGGCGTCACCGTGGCCGACGCCCAGCGGTTCACCGACCCGGCGAGCCGCGAGGTCGACATGGTCTTCCAGTTCGAGCACGTCGACCTCGACCACGACGGCAGCAAGTGGCACCCCGTGCCGCTGGACCTGCGCGGGCTCAAGGCGTCCTTCGGCCGCTGGCAGGCCGGCCTTGCCGAGCGCGGCTGGAACAGCCTGTACTGGAACAACCACGACCAGCCGCGCATCGTGTCGCGCTGGGGCGACGACTCCCCGGAGCACCGTGCGGCGTCGGCCCGGTGCCTCGCGACGTTGCTGCACCTGCACCGGGGGACGCCGTACGTCTACCAGGGCGAGGAGATCGGGATGGCGAACTTCCCGTGGTCCTCCGCCGACGAGTTCCGCGACATCGAGAGCGTCAACCACCTCGCCGAGGAGGTCGCCCACGGCGGGGACCCGGCGGAGGTCCTGCCCCGGGTCGCCGTCTCCAGCCGGGACAACGCGCGGACCCCGGTCCAGTGGGACGCGTCGCCGTCGGCGGGCTTCACGACGGGGGAGCCGTGGCTCGCCGTCAACCCCGACCACGCCGACGGCTGGAACGTCGCGGCGCAGGCGGACGACCCGACGTCGGTCCTCGCCCACCACCGCCGCCTCATCGCGCTGCGGCACACGTGGCCCGTCGTCGCGCTCGGCGACTTCACGATGCTGCTGCCCGAGCACGAGCGGGTGTACGCCTTCGCGCGGCGGCTGGAGGGGACGGACGCCGAGGGGGCGCCGGCCGTCGACGAGCTGCTCGTCGTCTGCAACGTCGGGGGCTCGGCCGTGGACCTCACCGACCTCCTGCCGGAGGCCGTCGCCGACCCCGACGGCTGGGCCGTCGAGCTGGTGCTCGGCTCGACGCCGGAGCGGGACCCGGCCGACGTCGTCGCCGACCCCGTCCTCGCGCCGTGGGAGGCGCGGGTGCTGCGCCGCGCGGAGGGCGCGGAGCCGCTCGGGGGCTGACCCGTCTCCGGGCCGCCGGGTCAGCCGGCGGCCCGGCGCACGAGCTCGCGCAGCCGCGCCTCGACCTCGTCGGTCACCTCGAGGACGGCGAAGGACGTCGCCCACATCGGCCCGTCGTCCAGCCGGGCCGACTGCTGGAAGCCGACCGTCCCGTAGCGCGTGCCGAACTTCGAGGCCGGCTGGTAGAAGACGACGACCTCGCCGTCGCGCGCGTACGACGGGAAGCCGTACCAGGTCTTGGGGTCGAGCTGGGGGGCCTCCTCGGCGACGAGGACGTGCAGCCGGGCGGCGACCTCGCGGTCGACGCCCTCGAGCGCCTCCACCGCCGCGGCGCAGGCCTCGAGCTCCTTCGCCAGGCGCGCCGCCCCCTTGAGGCCCTTGGTGGAGCGCAGCTCCGCGGCGCGCTGCGCCACCGCCGCCCGCTCGTCGTCGCTGAAGCCGCCCTGCTGCTCGCCCACCGGTGGTCCTCCTCGTGCCGTCGTCGTCGCGCCGATCGTGGCCCGGCCCGGGGCGGGCGTCCAGGGACGGCCCGGCACCGTCCGCCGGGCGGCTCACCGGGGGGCCGTGGCCTCCAGCGCCTCGACGACGCGGACGGCCATCCGGTCCGCGCCGGCGTGGTCGTCGGCGGTCACGGTGACGACGGCGTCGTCGAGGAGCAGCAGCATCTGCCCGTACGCGCCGTGCAGCCGCCACGCGCGGCCGGGGCCGCCCCACCCGGCGAGCGCGTACCGCGTGTAGCCCGGCCCGGCGTCGCGCTCCGTCCAGCCCGTGTGCATCGCCCGGACCCACCGCGGGTCGACGAGCTGCCGGCCCTCCCACGCGCCCTCGTCGCGGACGAGGTGACCGAGCCTCGCGAGCTCGCCCAGCGACAGGTGCAGGCCCTCGCCCGCCGCGACGAAGCCGAGCGGGCAGCGGTCCCACACCGCGTCCTCAGCGCCCAGCGGCGCGAGGAGGCGTGGCCCCAGCCACGCGGGGACGTCGCCGACGACGGCCGCGAGCACCCGCGCCGCCGTGTAGGTGCCGGCGTTGGAGTACTGGAAGACCCGTCCGCGCGAGGGGCGGCCCAGGTACTCGGCGGCGAGGTCGGGCCAGTCCGTGAGGAGCGTCGGGGACCACGGCAGGTCGATCCCGCTCGTCATCGCGAGCAGGTGCCGCGTCGTCACGCCGGCGACGCCGTCGCCCGGCCGGGGGTGGGGGAGGTGCTCGAGGACGGGGGCGTCGACGTCGAGGAGGCCTTCGTCCGCGGCGATCCCGACGGCGAGGACGCACACGGCCTTGGCGACGGAGTGGACGTCGCGGCGGACGTCCTCGGCCCAGAGGTGCTGCGCCGTCGCGTCGCCCGTGCGGACGTGGAGGCCGAGGGCGCCGAAGCCGTCCTCCGCGACGGCGTCGACGAGGCGGTCGAGGACGGCCTGCGCACGGTGCACGGCGCCAGTGTGGTGCTTCGCGGCGGCCCGCCCGCCCGTCCTCGCGCCCCGTCCCGCCCTCCTCCGTTGCGCCCCCTCACCGCGACGTGTGGCCATGACGGCGTCCGCAGGCGGCCCGCCGGCGCCTCATGGCCACACGTCGCGAGAGGTGGACGGGACGCGGGTCCGAGGGGCGAGGCGGAGACGGACCTCGGCGGAGTCGGTGCGCACGGGCGCGCGAGGGGCGACAGTGGTGCCCTGCCGCCGGCGCCGACGCCGGCGGCCCCCGCCCGAGGAGGTGCGGAGTGGCCGGAGCGTCCGACGGCGCGCACCTGCCGTCCGACGACGACGAGGTGGACGACCCCTGGGGCGTCGCCTCGGTCGTCCACCTGCGCGCCGGCGGCACGAGCCTGCTCCTCGACGCCGCGGGGACCGGTCTGCCCGGCGTCCTGCACTGGGGCGGGGACCTCGGCGAGCTGTCCGTCGACGAGGTCGACGCGCTCGCGGCGGCCCTGGCCCCCGCCCGACGCGCGGGCGGCCGTCCCGGGGCGCGGCGGGCGCCGGCGGCGGTGCCGCTGGGGACGCCGCTGCTCGCCCCGGCACCGTTCGGGACGCCGGGACCGGGCCTCGTGGCCGTGACGGCCGTCCCCGGGGCACCGACGACCACGTCGCCCGCCCCGACCGCGACCGTCCGGGGCGACGGCCGGGACGGCGACGTCGCGGCGGCCGACGTCCCGGGGGACGCCCCGCCGAGGGCCGTCCCGGCGTCGCGGCCGCCGGCCCGGCCGGCGCCGCCCGCCACGCTCCGGCGGACCCGCCTGACCCTCGGCGTCACCCGCGGCGACCACCAGCGGCTGACGGCGCGGGCCGCGGACCCGGCGTGCGGGCTCGAGGTGGAGGTGGTCCTCGACCTGTCGCCGACCGGCGTCCTGCGGCTCCGCGCGCTCGCCGCGACGGCGGCCGACGCGCCCGTGCTCGTCGGCGGCCTGCACCTCGCGCTGCCCGTGCCGCCCGCCGGCGAGCAGGAGCTCCTCGACGTCGGTGGTCGCCTCCGGCACGCCTCGACCCGGCGGACGCCACCGCTGCCCCCGCCGGACGGGGTGGTGCGCCCCAGCGAGATGCTCGGCGCGGTCGTCCTCGCCACGGCCCGCCGCGAGCCCGAGGAGCTGTGGGCGCTGACGGCGTCGACGGCCTCCCGCCGCTCCTCCGCGCGCCGGGCGGACGACCCCCTCGTCCGCGCCGTCGCCCTGCCGGGCGGGGCGCACCTGCTCGTCGGCGGCGAGGACGTCCCGCCCCCCGACGGCGCCGCGACCTGGACGACGCCGGTCCTCCTCGCCGCCCACGGCCCCTCGTGGGAGGACGTGCGCGCCCGGCTCTCCCGCGCCTCGCGCGAGGACGGCTGACGGCCCGGACCGCGAGCAGGCGCCTGCTCGTCGCCGGGGGCTTCTCCCGGGCGCGAGTAGGCGCCTGTTCGCCGCCCAGACACCCCGTGAACCCGAGCAGGCGCCTGTTCGTCATCGGGGAGGCCTCGTAGGCGCGAACAGGCGCCTGTTCGTCACCGGCGTCGCCCGGTGGGCGCGACCGGGCCCCCGTCGCGCGCCGGACGGCAGCGACGGGCGGGGGCCCCGCGACGTGCCTACCGTGGCGGGCATGGACGTCGCGACGCTGCTCCAGGAGGTCCTCGGCCGGGCGCGGGAGCTCGCGCCCGGGGTGGTCGAGGGCCTGTCCGTCGAGGAGCTGGCGACGCCGCCGGCCGAGGGGGCCAACACGATCGCCTGGCTCGTCTGGCACCAGGCCCGGGTCATGGACGACCACCTCGCCGACGCGGCGGGACGGCGCCAGGTCTGGCACGAGGCGGGCGAGGGACCCGCGGGCTCCTGGCGCGAGGCCTTCGCGCTCGACCTCCCCGCCGGCGACACGGGCTACGGCCACGACGCGGACGACGTCGCGCGGGTGCGGGCGTCCGCGGACCTGCTGGCGGGCTACGCCGACGCCGTCGGGGCGCGCGCCCACGAGGTCGTCGGCGCCCTCGACGCCGAGGCGCTGGACCGGGTCGTCGACGAGGGTTGGGACCCGCCCGTCACGTACGGCGTCCGCCTCGCCAGCGTGGCCTCGGACTGCCTGCAGCACCTCGGCCAGGCCGCCTACGTCCGCGGCCTCCTGGACCGCCGCGACGGCTGAGGGCCCGGCGCCCGCGGCTCAGGCGTCGGGCGCCCCGCCCGTCCTCGCGCGCCCCGGGACCGGCAGGCGCCACCGCAGGCGCAGCGCCCCGAGCCGGAGGACGACGACGAGCAGCGTCGCGGCGACGGCGGTAACGGGCCCGAAGACCTCGAGCCGGTAGGTGACCGTCACGAGCAGGCAGCCCACCAGCGCGGCGACGGCGTAGAACTGCCCGTCGGACAGCACGAGCGGGACCTGCACGAGCAGCACGTCCCGGATGACGCCGCCCCCCACGCCGGTGAGCACGCCCAGCAGGCACGACGACGGCGCGGACAGGCCGGCGGCCAGCGCCGTCGCCGTGCCGGACACGGCGAAGAGGCCCAGGCCGAAGGCGTCGGCGACGACGACGGACCGGCGCAGCCGCTGGAGCCGCTGGTGCAGGGCCCACACCAGCGCCGCCGCGGCGAGGGGGACGGCGAGGTAGCGCCAGTCCTGCAGGGCCGACGGCGGCTGGACGCCGATGAGGGTGTCGCGCACGAGCCCGCCGCCCACCGACGAGACCGTGGCGACGACGACGAGGCCGAGGACGTCGAGGTGGCGCCGTACCGCCGCGAGCGCCCCCGCCAGGGCGAAGACGAAGACGCCCGAGAGGTCGAGCGCCAGCGCGAGGGTGGCTGCGGTCACCGGGCGACGGTAGGGGAGCGCCCGCCCGTGCCGCGGTGCGGGCGCCGGGGCCCCGTGGCACTGTCGCGGCATGCGTACCGCCGCCCGAGCCCCGCTCGCCACCGCCCTCGTCGCGCCCCTCCTCCTCCTCGCCGCGTGCAGCGGGTCGCAGGAGACGGGCACCGAGATCGACCCCTCGGTGCAGAGCGAGGCGCCGACGTACGAGGTGGTCTCCGAGGAGCCGGGCGACGACGGCGAGACGGACGTGACCGTCTCCGTCGGGGAGGTCCCGACCGAGGAGGCGCTGCGCGGCATCGCGACCGAGCTCCGCGAGGAGCGCGGCGACGGCGTCTACGACCTCGAGGTCGTCTGCGACGAGGGCGGCGAGGACATCGCCGAGCTCCGTTGGGCCACCGGCGACGCGGCGCTCGCCGAGAGCGGGCTCGAGGAGGGGCAGGTCGAGGCGGACGTCGACACCGACGCCACCTGCGGCGCCGACGGCTGACCACCCGGCCCCCGGGCCGACGCACGACGAGGGGCGCCCGCCGACCGGCGGGCGCCCCTCGTCGTGCCTGCGTCCGGGAGTCCCGGACGGCGGGGTCAGTCGAGCGCGTCCTTCACCTTGTCGACGAGCCCCTGGCCGGCCTTCTTGAGGCCGCCGCCGGGCGTGCCCGGTGCGCCGGGGCCCTGCGACCCGTCGTAGGTGGCGTGGAGGAGAGGGTCGGGCGCCGGCAGGACGCCCGTGTCGTCGGTGAGCGGCGGCGCGTCGGGGACGAACTCGATCTGCCCGTCGCCGACGAGCGTGGGCCCCTGGGCCCAGCGCCCCTCGCCCGCGGTGCTGCCGGGGTTGGGGGAGTAGAACGCCTTGTTCCAGCGCTGGTCCTCCTCCTCCGCGTTCGAGGTCTCGATGACGTCCGAGTAGCCGTCCGCGACGAGCTGCTCGATGCCGAGCAACCACTGCTGCTGGTGCCACGTGTCGCGGGCCAGGTTGAACTTGAGCATCGCCCTGACGCCCGGGTCGTCCGTCATGCCGTAGAGGCGGGAGGTCTGCAGGCGGCCCTGCGCCTCGGCGGTGACGTTGGCGCGGAAGTCGGCGAGGAGGTTCCCGCTGGCGACGATGTAGCTCGCGTTCCACGGCACGCCCATGCTGTTGGTCGGCATGGCGCCGCCGCCGGCGACGATGGCGTGCTGGGGGTTCTGGCCGCCGAGGACGGCGGCGAGGACGGGGTTGGCGGCCGCGGCCGACGCGGTGGTCTCCGCGGGCGCGCCCTCGAGGAGACGGGCGAGCATCGTCGTCAGCATCTCGACGTGCGCGATCTCCTCCGTGCCGATGTCCATGATCATGTCCTTGTACTTCCCCGGCATACGGCAGCTGAAGCCCTGCCAGAGGTACTGCATCATCACGGTCATCTCGCCGTACTGACCGCCCAGGATCTCCTGGAACTTGGCGGCGTAGAGGGCGTCCGGCTTCTCCGGCTTGGCCTCGAACTGCAGCTCCCTGACATGGCGGAACATCGCGACTCCTGCGTGGCGTCCGTGGGCCCCCCGCTGCTGGATGCCCGTCCCCACCCTCGCCCGCCCCGCGCGGGCGCGCACCCGGGACGCGGACCGTGCGCCGGCACCCGTCCGGCCGCCGGCGGCGTCCACGTGGCGGGTCGGTGCCCCGCGCGGGCGCCCCGTCTGGTGCGATGCGGCCGTGACCGCTTTCGACGACCTGCTGGCCGCCAACGAGGTGCACGCGCGGACGTACGCCGACGGAGGGCTCACCGGGCGCGCCGCCCGGGGCCTCGGCCTCGTCATGTGCATGGACTCGCGCATCGAGCCGCTGCGGATGCTGGGGCTCGAGCCCGGCGACGCGAAGATCCTCCGCAACGCCGGCGCCCGCGTCACCGGCGACGTCCTGCGCACGCTCGTCCTCGCCGTGCATCTGCTGGAGGTGACGCGCGTCCTCGTCGTCGCGCACACCGACTGCCGGATGGCGAAGAACACCGACGAGGACGTGCACCGCGTCATGGCCGGGCGGGGCCTGGACACGCGCAGCCTCCACTTCCGCACCGTGCCCGACCAGCGCGAGGGCCTGCGGCACGACGTCCAGCGCGTCCGCAGCTCGCCCTACCTGCCGGACGACCTCCCCGTCGCGGGGGCGCTCTACGACCTGGCCACCGGCCGGCTCGAGGTCGTCGTCGGCGAGGACGAGCCCACCGCCTGACCACGGACGCCGTCCGCCCGCACGCGGGCGGGCGGGCGGTGGGCGGGCGCGGGAGGAGCGGGTCGGGGACGATGCGGGGAGCGAGAGCCGAGGAGGTCGAGGTGGCCGTGCCGGGGGCCGAAGCAGCGCCGGGAGCCCCGGGCGAGGGCACCTGGGGCCTCCTCGACACGTCCGCGGCCCTGGCGACCGCGCGCTCGCGGCCCGACGTCGTCCGCCTGCTCCTCGTCGCCGGCCGCCGGCTCGCCGGGGCGTCCGCCGCCGGAGTCGTCCTGCTCCCCGAGCCACGCCCCGACAGCACCGCGGCGCCCGGTGCGGGAGCGCTGCGCTGGACGGACGCGGCACCGGCCGGCCCCGGGACGCCGGTCGACGACGCCGACCGCCTGCCCGAGGTCGTGGCCGCCCGCACGGGGCGGGTCGTCGCGGCCGTCTCGCCGCACGGCGTGGCCCGCCGCTTCCCCGGGCTGGCCGCGGAGGGGGTCGCCGCCGCGGCCGCCATGCCCCTGCGGTGCCACGGCACCGTCGTCGGCGCCCTCGGGCTCCGGTGGGCCGGCGCGGCCGGGCCGGAGGCGGGCCCGCTCCTCGAGGCGCTGGCCAGCATGGCGGGCCAGGCGCTCGACCGGCTCGCCGCCGAGGCCGAGCGCGCCGCCGTCCTCGCCGAGGTGCGGGGGGCCCGCGACCGCCTGGCCGTCCTCGCCGAGGTGGGCCGCGTGCTCGCGCCCACCGCGCCGGCGCGCCCCACCGCGGACGTCACCGAGGAGGAGGGCGCCGAGTGGGCCGAGCGGGCCGTCGGCGCGCTCGCCGGCGCCGTCGTCCCCACGCTGGCGGACTGGTCGGTCCTCCTGCTCGTCGACGAGGCGGGCCGCTGGCGCCCCAGCGGCGCGGCCCACCGCGACGCCGGGCGGACGGCCGAGGTCGTCGCCCTGGCGCGCCTGCTCGGCTCGGGGCCGGCCCCGGGACCCCGGGTCGGGGAGTCGCTCGCCGCGCTGCGGGCCAACGTCACCGACCAGGTGACCGACGCCGAGATCGACGCGACGCTGCCCGACCCGCGCACGGCCGCGGCCTTCCGCGCGCTGCACCCCGGGGCGGGGATGGTGCTGCCGCTCGTCGTCCGCGGTCGGGCGGTCGGCACGCTGACGCTCGTCCGCGAGCCCGCGTCGGGCCCGTTCTCGGCGGCAGAGGTCGAGGCCGCCACGGAGGTCGCCCGCCGCGCCGGCATCGCCGTCGACGCCGCCGTGCTGTTCCGCGCGCAGAAGCGCCTCGCCGAGGGCCTCCAGCGCAGCCTCCTCACGCCGCCCCCGCGCCTGCCCGGCCTCGACGTCGCGGTGCGCTACGAGCCGGCCTCGCGCCGCGCCGAGGTGGGGGGCGACTGGTACGACGTCCTCGTCCAGCCCAGCGGCTCGCCGCTCGTCGTCATCGGCGACGTCATGGGCCACGACGTCGAGGCGGCCGCGGGGATGGGCCAGCTGCGCGGGCTCCTGCGCGGCATCGCCTACACGACGGACGAGCCGCCGGACGAGGTGCTGCGCCGCACCGACGAGGCGATGCACGGCCTCGGGCTCGGGACGACGGCCACCGCCGTCGTCGCCCGGCTCGACGAGCTGCCGGGCGGCGGCCGGCGCCTCGTCTGGTCGAACGCCGGCCACCCGCCGCCCGTGGTCCTCGGGGCCGACGGGACCGCGCGCATCGCCTCCGGCGACCACGACCTGCTGCTGGGCGTCGACCACGGCAGCGAGCGGACCCCGCAGAGCCTCCGGCTCGTCCGCGGCGACGTCCTCGTCCTCGCCACGGACGGGCTCGTCGAGCGGCGGGACCAGGACGTCGACACCGGCATGGCCCGTCTCGTGCAGGTGCTCTCGGAGCAGCCGCCGGAGGTCCGGCGCTCCGCGCAGCGGCTGTGCGACGCCGTGCTCGAGGGCTGCGCCCCCGCCGTGCGGGAGGACGACGTCGCGCTCGTCGCGGTGCGCGTGCGCTGAGCCGGGGGCGCGCGGCGTCGGGTCAGCCGGGCGGGAGCTCGGCCAGGACGGCGACGTCCTCGCGACCGCGCCCGGCCGGCCCGGCCTGCCGCAGCCGCGCGCGGACGGCCTCGAGCGAGCCGGGCAGCGTGCCGTCGCCCGCGGCGAGGTCGAGGTCCTTGAGCGCCAGCTCGGCGGGGAAGCCCGCCGGGTAGCGCCCCTCGGCCATCATCGCGGCCTTGCCGAGGGCGTAGGGCATGCCGAGCGGTCCGCCGTCGAGGACCTCGCGCAGGGCGCCGGGCTCGACGCCGAGCTGCTCGGCCAGGGCCAGGGAGTCGGCCATCGCCGCGGTGGCGGCCGTCATCCACGCGTTGACGACGACCTTGAGGGCGCTGCCCTCCACCCGCTCGCCGACGTGCAGCACGCGGGAGCCCAGGTCGTCGAGCACCGGCCGGGCGCGGTCCAGCACGGCGGCGTCCCCGGCGACGAGCCACGTCAGCGCCCCCTGCCGGGCCGGCGCGGTGCTGCCGGACACCGGCGCGTCGAGGTCGGCGACCCCCGCCTCCGCCGCCAGGGCCCGCAGGTGCCCCGCCGCGACGGGACCGACGGTGCTCGCCTGCACCCACACGGCGTCGCCGAGGGAGGGGAGGACCGCGCGGGCCACCTCGAGGACGGCGTCGCCGTCGCGCAGGACGGTGAGGACGACCTCGGCCCCCGCCACGGCGTCCTCGGCCCGCTCGACGGCGGTGACGCCGTCCGCACCGTCGGCGGCCTCCTGCGCGCGGGTGGCCGTGCGGTTCCACAGCCGGACGTCCGCGCCCTGCTCGCCGAGCCGTGCGGCCATCGCCGCGCCGAGGAGGCCGGCGCCGAGGACGGCGACCCGGCGGCCCGCGGACGAGCCCGCCACGTCAGACCGCCCGCAGCAGCGGCTGCTCGACGGTGGCGTCCACCCCGCCGTCGCCGGGGACGGTCCGGCGCAGGGCCGCGTAGACGGCGTCGGGCGTGAGGACGCCGAGGTAGCGCTCGCCGTCGACGACGGGGAGCCACCCGGCGTCGTGGCGGACGAGCTCGGACAGCGCGCGGCGCAGGAACTCCCCGAGCGTGATCGTCTCGCCGAAGCGGCGGGCGACCTCCTCGACGAGCGCGTCGGGCGGGCACTGCTCGAGCGTGCGGGCGGCGACCCAGCCGCGCAGCGACCCCGCGTCGTCGACGACGACGGCGTACGGCTCGGGAGCGCCGGCGATGGTGCGCCGGGCGTCGGCCGCGCGGTCGGTGAGGCGCACGACGGGCGGGTGGACGAGGTCGGCCTCCTCGACCGGCTGCACGGCGAGCCGCCGCAGGCCGCGGTCGCTGCCGACGAAGTCGGCGACGAACTCGTTGGCCGGCGCGCCGAGCACGGCGGCCGGCTCGGCGTACTGCTCGAGCCTCCCGCCCTCGCTGAAGACGGCGATGCGGTCGGCGAGCCGCACGGCCTCGTCGATGTCGTGGGTGACGAGGAGGACGGTCTTGTGGAGCTCGGACTGGATGCGGCGGAACTCGCCCTGGAGCCGGTCGCGGGCGATGGGGTCGACGGCCCCGAAGGGCTCGTCCATGAGGAGGACGTCCGGGTCGGCCGCGAGCCCCCGGGCGACGCCGATGCGCTGCTGCTGGCCGCCGGACAGCTCGTGCGGGTAGCGGTCGGCGTACGTGCCGGCCGGCAGCCCCACGAGGTCGAGCATCTCGGCGACGCGCTCGCGACGGCGCTTCTTGTCCCACCCGAGGAGGCGGGGGACCGTCGCGACGTTGTCGCCGACGGTGAGGTGGGGGAAGAGGCCGACCTGCTGGATGACGTAGCCCACGCGGCGGCGCAGCTCGACCGCGCTGACCTGCGTGACGTCGTCGCCGTCGAGGACGATCCGGCCGCTCGTCGGCTCGACGAGGCGGTTGACCATGCGCAGCGTCGTCGACTTGCCGCAGCCCGAGGGGCCGACGAGGGCGACGAGCTCGCCGCGGCGGACCTCCATGTCGAGGGAGCCGACGGCGACCGTCCCGTCCGGGTACCTCTTGCCGAGCCCGTCGAGCCGGATCATCGGCGCGCCGCTAGCGTCCCCGGCGTGCCCGTCGCTGCGTCCGTCCCTCTGCTGCACTCGGGGAGCGTCGCGGACAACTGCCTGGTCCGCAACGACTGGGTCTGCCCGCTCTACCTCGAGACACGCTCCGACATCATCCTCGCGGCGCTCGGCGAGCACGTCCTGATCCTCGTGCTGAGCCTCGCCGTCGCCCTCCTCGTCGGCTTCCCGCTGGCCCTGCTGGCCCGCCGCACCGCCTGGCTCAAGACGCTCGTCCTCGGCGCCGCGACCGTCGTCTACACGATCCCGTCGCTGGCGCTGTTCGTGCTCGTCCTGCCCTACACGGGCCTGACGCTGACCACCGTGGTGCTCGCGCTGTCGCTCTACGCGCTGACGATCGTCGTGCGCGGCGTCGTCGCCGGGCTCGAGGGCGTGCCCTCGCACGTCGAGGACGCCGCCCGCGGCATGGGCTTCGGGCCGGGCCGGCTGCTGTGGCAGGTCCAGGTGCCGCTGGCGCTGCCGTCCCTCATGGCCGCGCTCCGGGTCGCGGGCGTCTCCACGGTCGCGCTGACGACGGTCGGGGCCCTCGTCGCGCACGGCGGGCTCGGCAACCTCCTCTTCCGCGGCCTCGACACCCGCTTCTTCGCCCAGGTGCTCACGGCGTCGGTGCTCACGGTGCTCCTGGCCTTCGCGGTCGACCTCCTCCTCCTGGGCGTGCAGAAGGCGCTCACCCCGTGGCGACGGGGGGCGGCGGCATGAGCTGGCTCACCGACGCCCTGTCGTTCCTCCTCGACGGCGAGAACTGGCGCGGCTCCTTCGGGCTCGGCCGCCAGGCCGTCGACCACCTCGGGCTCGCCTCCCTGTCGCTCCTGCTCGCCGTCGTCGTCGCCGTCCCGCTCGGCCTGTGGCTCGGGCACACCGGCCGCGGCGGGGCGCTCGCCATCAACATCGCCAACATCGGTCGGGCGGTCCCGACCTTCGCCGTGCTCGTGATCTTCGTGCTGGTCGGTCCGCCCCTGGGGGACAGCACGACGAGCTTCGTGCTCGCCCTGGCCCTGTTCTCGATCCCGCCCCTGCTGACGAACACCTACACGGGCATGCGGGAGGTGGACCGGGCTGCCGTCGACGCCGCCCGCGGCCTCGGCATGAGCCCGCTGCAGCAGGTCCTGCGGGTCGAGCTCCCGCTCGCGACGCCGCTGCTCATGGTCGGCGTCCGCATCGCCGCGGTGCAGGTGGTCGCCACGGCCACGGTCGTCGGCCTCGTCAGCACGACGGCCCTCGGCGCCGGCATCCGGGCCGGGGTCGCCACGCGCGACCAGCCGCAGGTCGTCGCCGGGGCCGTGCTGGTCGCGGCCGTGGCCCTCCTCGTGGAGCTGCTGCTGGGCCTCCTCCAGCGCCGGCTGGCGCGCCGCCCGTCCTCCCGCCGGGCGGTGCCGGAGGACGCGGCGCCGCAGGCCGCGGCCACGCCGGCGGGCTGACGACGGACCGGGGCGGCCCGCCCGTCACCGGACCGTGACGCGCGGGCGGCCACCCCTGCGTGCGCCGCGCGGCGCGCAGGGGGTGTACTTCCTCCCGACGCGGGCCGACCGGCCCACCGGACACGCGCGGCGCACGGCGCCGCGGGACACAGAAGGCGGGCCTGCCATGGGCGCTCCCACCACCCCCACCTCCACCACCCGTCGGCCGGCGCGCCGCCGCAGCGCGCTGCTCGGGCTGCCGCTCGCGGGCGTCCTGGCCCTCACCGCCTGCGGCGGCGGCGACGCCCTGTCCGGGGGCGGCTCGGGCGGCGACGCCTCCGAGGGCTCCGGCGGCGGCGGCGCCGTCACCGTCGGCGGCGCGACCTTCACGGAGATGGCCGTCATGGAGGCCATGTACGCGGCGCTCCTCGAGGACGCCGGCTACGACGTGACCGTGACCGCCACGGACGAGCGGGCCACCTACGCCGACGCCCTCCTGCGCGGCGAGGTCGACGTGCTCCCCGAGTACGCGGCCTCCATGGCCGACTTCCTCGCGGGCGAGCCGATCTCCACCGCGGACATCGAGGGCACGATGGCCGCCTTCGAGCCGGTCGCCGAGGAGCAGGGCCTCGTCCTCGGGGAGCCCGCCGAGGCGTCGAGCGACAACGCCTTCTACGTCACGCAGGAGTACTCCGACGCCGAGGGCGTCACGACGCTGACGCAGTTCGGCGAGGCGCAGTCCGGCCCCGTCGAGATGGCCGCCGGGCAGGAGTGCCTCGACGCCACGCAGCAGCCCTTCTGCGCCGCGATCCTCGAGAGCGCCTACGGCATCACCGTCGGCGGCGTGACGGGCGACGGCTTCGGCAGCATCACCGGCAAGCAGAAGGTCGCCGACGGCCAGGTGCCCATCGGCATCAGCGGGACGACCGACGCGACCCTCGCCGACCTCGGCCTCGTCCTCCTGGAGGACGACCAGGAGGTCCAGCCGGCCAACAACCTCGTGCCGGTCGTCAACGCGGAGTCCGCCGAGGCGGACCCGCAGCTGCTCGAGACGCTCAACCAGCTGGCGCCGGTCCTCACCACCGAGGACCTCGCCGACCTCAACGCCCAGGTCGACCAGGAGCGCCTGCTCCCCGAGGACGTCGCCCGCGACTACCTCGTGGAGAAGGGCCTGGTCGAGGGGTGACCCCGGCGCGGGGCCGGGCGGTGCGGGCGCTCCTGGGCGTGCCGCTGCTCGCCCTCGCGCTCGCGGGCTGCACCGACGAGCCGGCGCCGGAGGTCGTCGTCCCCAGCGGGACGACGACGCCGGCGCCGTCGGCGTCCGCGCCGCCCACGACGGGCGGCTCCCCGGAGCCGTCCGGGCCCGTGACGTCGGCGTCGACCACGGCGCCGCCCGCGGACGACGCCGGGGTCGAGGTCGTCGCCGAGCCGCCGGAGGACCCGGCCGCCCGGGCCGTCTTCGACGCCTACGTCGCCTTCTGGACCGAGGACGTCGCGGTGCTGGCCGACCCCGCCCGGCCCCTCGGCACGCTCGAGGCGCTGACGGCGGAGCCGCAGCGGCAGCGCACGCTCGCCTTCGTCGCGGCGCAGCGGGCGGAGGGCCTCGCCTACCGCGGCACCGTGGTGCTCGACCCGCAGGTCGCCGGCACGCCGACGGACGTCGTCGTCCTCACCGACTGCCTCGACGACTCGGGCCTCGTGGCGGTCGACGCGGACGGCGCCGCGGCCGAGGGCACGGGCGGCGCCCGCGTCGCCTACGACGCCGTGCTCACCGCCGAGGACGGGCGGTGGCAGGTGTCCGACCTCCGCGCGTCCGAAGGCGACGCCGGGTGCGGCTGACGGGCGGAGCACCCGTCCGAGGGGTCCCGCTGCCGCGGGCCCGCCGGTAGATTGCCCCACCGCGTCCCTCTCGCCCGGCCGTCACGCCCCGGCCCAGACCTCGCGGAGCCCCCTCGTGCGACGACGTCCCACCGCCTCCCGACGACGCCCGGCCGCCCTGCTGGTGGCGGCGGTCGTCACGGCGACGGCCGTCGCCTCGCCCGTGGCGGCCGCGCCGGGCGACGGCGGCGTCGCGGCGGGCCAGGCGCGGGGCGACTCCGACGGCTCCACGCTCGGCGCCGTCGCCATCTCGGTCACCCTCACCGGCAACGGCGTCGGGTCGGGGGGCCCGTCGGGCGGCGGGGGCGGCAGCGCCACGCGCACGATCTCCAAGCCCCCGGCCTGCTACTGGGACGGCCCGCTCTACGACGGCGAGTCCTTCCTCGGCTCCTACGGGCCCGGCACGCGCGGCTCGCTCAACAACGAGGTCGTCCCCACGGACATCGTCGAGCAGCTCTCGACCGAGGCCGGCGGCTGGTACGTCCTGGTCGGCCAGACCGCGCAGGGGCAGGACCTGTCGGGCGCCTCGAGCGGCTCCTTCGACTACACGGCCGCCACGCGGGCGTGCAAGGACACGCTGCGGGCCGGGGCGACCGGCGGCCCCTCCTCGGAGTGGTTGTGGGTGCCGGAGGGCCAGGCGCCGCCCCCGCCGCCGCCCCCCGTCGTGACGGCCGAGGAGCTCCTCCAGATCGCGCAGGAGGCCATCACGGTCCCCGAGCCCGACGTCGAGACGAACCCCACCGCCCGCGGCTACGTCTCGCTGCCCAGCTGGCTGTGGGTCACCGACGGCGCCGACGCGGCGGACGGCTTCGTGCCGGTCGAGATCACCGCGACCGCCGGTGCCAGCTCGGCGACCGTCCGTGCCGAGCCGGACCTCTTCACCGCCCGCTCCGCGACCGGCAGCGCCTCGTGCGCCGCCGAGGCGGCCCGGACGGCGTGGGCCCCCGGGGCCGCCGACGCGGCGGGCTGCACGCTGACCCCGCAGCGCTCCAGCGCCGGGCAGCCGGGCGGCTTCGACGTCCGGACGACGACGTCGTACACGGTCTCGTGGGACGGCGTCACGGACGGGACGCCGGTGGCCGGCGGCGCCCTCACGCCGATCACCCGGACGAGCGCCCTCGCCCTCGACGTCGCCGAGGTGCAGTCGCTCGTCACCCGGGGCCGCTGACCGTCCCGCCGCCGGGCGCGCGGGCGGTGGGAGCGGGCCCGGCGGTGCTGCGGGCGCCGCACCGCCGGACCTGAGAGGGTCGACCGACGACCGCGGGGAGGGCCCCGCGGGCACCCGACGGAGGCGAGGGACCGGTGGCCGGCAGCGGCAGGCGCGCGGACGACGGGGTCTTCGACCCCGAGGGCGTGGCGTGGACGCGGGTCTCGCCCCGCCTGGCGACGGTCCGCCGCATCGGCAGCGTCATCTCCCACCTCGTCCTGCTGGTCCCCGCCGTCGTGGTGGCCGTGGCCACGGACACGCCGTGGGTCGTGCTGCTCTGGCTGCCCTTCGCCGCGCACCTGGTCCTGCGGCTCGTCGTCATCGGGCGCCAGGTCGCGGCCCTGGGCTACGCCGAGCGGGAGGACGACCTCCTCGTCCGGCGCGGCCTGCTCTTCCGGTCGCTCGTCGTCGTCCCCTACGGCCGCATGCAGTACGTCGACGTCTCGGCGGGCCCGGTGGACCGCCGCTTCGGCATCGCCACCGTGCAGCTGCACACCGCCTCCGCCGGCACGGACGCGAGCATCCCGGGCCTGCCCCCGGCCGAGGCCGAGCGCCTGCGCGACCGGCTGGCCTCGCGCGGCGAGGCCCGGCTGGCGGGGCTGTGACGACGCCCGACCCCGTCCCCCGCCCCGCCCCCGACCCGGCGCCGGGGGACCCGCGCGGCGCCGGGCCCGTCGAGGAGGCCCCCGAGGCCGACGGCACGTGGAAGCGGATGCACCCCGTCACGCCCCTCGTGCGCGGCTGGGCGGTGCTCGCGGTCCTGCTCTTCTTCGTCGTCCAGCAGGGCGGCGGCGACCTGCTGCCCTTCGGCGGTGACGGGGGCGAGCCGCCGCGGGAGTACGTCGGCGTGGCGCTGCTCGTCCAGCTGGGGCTGCTCGCGGTCGGGGCGTTCCTCATCGCGGTGTGGTCCTACGTCACGTGGCGGGTCACGCGGTTCCGGGTCGGTGACGAGGTCGTCGAGCTGCGCACCGGCGTCCTCAACCGGCAGCACCGGCGCGTGCGCCTGGACCGTCTGCAGGCCGTCGACGTCGTCCAGCCGCTCGTCGCGCGGCTCACCGGGCTGTCCGAGCTCAAGCTCGAGGTGGCCGGCGGCTCCGGCTCCGACGTCTCCCTGGCCTACCTCCGCTCGGCCGAGGCCCAGCGGCTGCGGCGCACGCTGCTCGCCCGGGCCGCCGGCGTCCGGGTGGAGGAGGGGCAGGAGGCGCCCGAGGCGCCCGAGCGGGAGGTGCTGCAGGTCCCCGTCGACCGCCTCGTCGGCTCGATGCTCCGCTCGGGGTGGACGGTCGCCGTCGCGCTCGTCGTCGTGGCCGCCGTCGTCGCGGTCGTCGCCACGGGCTCGCCGGGCTTCCTCGTGGGCGGCCTGCCCGCGGCCTTCGGCGTCGCGGCCGGCCTGTGGGGCAGCTTCTCCCGCGGCTTCGGCTTCCGGATCGCCGCGTCGCCGGACGGCCTGCGGCTGCGGCACGGGCTCACCGAGACCCGCGCCCAGACGGTCCCGCCGGGCCGCGTCCAGGCCATCCGCCTCAGCCAGCCGTTCCTCTGGCGCGGGCCCGACTGGTGGACGATGCAGATGGACGTCGCCGGGTACGCGAGCGCGAGCAGCGAGGACGCCGGCAAGGCCACCGTCCTGCTGCCCGTCGGCACGCGGGAGGAGGCCGTGCGCGTGCTGTCCCTCGTCGTGCCCGACCCGGGCGTCGACGACGCGGCCGCCGTCCTGGGCGCCGGCCTCACCGGCACGGGGACGGCCGCGGGGTGGGTGGACGCGCCCCGCTCCTCGCGCTGGCTCGACCCGGTCGCCTGGCGCCGCAACGGCTTCCGCGTCACCCGCACGGCGTTGCTGTGCCGGCGCGGCCGCCTGACCCGCCAGCTCGACGTCGTCCCGCACGAGCGCACGCAGAGCCTCTCGCTCGAGCAGGGGCCCCTGCAGCGGCGCCTCGGCGTGGCGACCGTCGTCGCGCACGCGACGCCGGGGCCCGTGACGCCGCGCGTCGACCACCTCGCCGCGCCGGCCGCGGCGGCGCTCCTCGCCGAGCAGTCGCACCGCGCCGCGACCGCCCGGCGGTCCGCCGGTCCCGAGCGCTGGATGACCGCGCTCGCCGCCGAGCAGGGGGCCGGGACGCAGGACCCCTCGGTCGGCGGCGCCCCGGCGCCGGCCGCCGCGGAGGAGCCGGCGGGCCCGTCGGCCCCGGACGCGGCCGCGGCGACGACCGCCCCCGGAGGCGCCGCCCCCGGCAGCGCCCCCGCTCCCGACCTCGACGCAGGGGCGACGTCCCCCGCGGTCGACCCGTCCCTCGAGCGCCCGGGGGACCACGACGGCTGGGCCCGCCCCGACGGGCGGCCCGGCACCCCGGAGGGCCCATGACCACCGTCGCGCGCACGTTCCCCTGCCCCCCGGAGGACGTCGTCGCCGTCCTGTCCGACGGGTGGCTCTACGGCCTGTGGGTCGTCGGGGCGGCCCGCATCCGCGGGGTGGAGGCCGACTGGCCGGCGCAGGGCTCCCGCCTGCACCACTCGTCGGGCCCGTGGCCGCTGCACCTCGACGACCACACGACCGTCGTCACCTCGGACCTGCCGGGCCACCTCGAGCTGACGGCCCGCGCCTGGCCGTTCGGCCGCGCCCGCATCCACCTCACGCTGGCGGAGGTCCCGGGCGGCACCCGCGTGGCCCTGGCCGAGGAGGTGGTGTCCGGCGTCGGGCTCCTCGTCCCGCGCCCCCTCAGCGCGCTCGCCTTCCAGGTGCGCAACCGCGAGTGCCTCACCCGCCTCGAGCAGGTCGTCATGGGCCGCAGCGGCCGCCGCCCGGCGTCCGCGGAGGACGACGACCGCCCGGACCGCCCCTCGGAGTAGCCACCACCGGGAGATCCGGACGAGACGTCGTGGTCGTCCTCCCGCCGACGGTCAGCGGCGCTCCAGCACCACCGCGACGTCGGTGACCGCGAAGAGGAACTGCCCGGCCCGGGCCAGCGCCCGCAGGTCCTCGAGCCAGCCCGCGGCACGGGCGGCGAGGGCGGCGTCGTCGGCCGCGGCGGCGAGGACGGCCGTCGCGACCTTCCACGCCACCGACCCGTCGTCGAAGCGCCGGTGCGGGTCGGCCCAGACGTCGACGGCGACGAGCTCCCACGGCGCGCCCGCGGCGGCCGAGGCGTCGGCCAGGGCGGGCAGCTTGCGCCCCATGAAGCCGTCGGAGCGGGTGGAGGGGCCGGCGGCCGCGGCGGCGAACCGGTCGACGAGGGCCCGTGTCAGCGCGTCGTCGGTGCTCGTGAAGAGCGCGGTGTCCCAGTCGCTGTGCGCGAGGACGAGCCGGCCGCCCGGCCGCAGGACGCGGTGGCAGTCGACGAGGTGGTCGACGGGGGACGCGAGGTGCTCGACGACGTTGAGCGACACGGCCGCGTCGAGGACGCCGTCGTCGAGGGGGAGCCCGTCGTCGAGGTCGGCCAGGCGGCTGCGCACCCGGCGGTCGGCGAGGAGGTCGTCGTCGAGGCCGGACGCCCGGTCGAGGGCGTGCACCCGCGCCGGTCCCGCCGCGAGGAGCGCACGGACGGTGCGCCCCGGGCCGCAGCCGAGGTCGGCCACGGCCTGACCGGCGAGGTCGTCGCCGACGAGTGCCGCGACCCGCTCGTGCCTGCCCACGCGGCGACCCTACGAGGCCGTGCGGCCCGGGGGCGGCCGCCGCGCGCGTGCCAGACTCGCCGCCGTGCAGCAGGGGACGCCCCGACCGGGCGACGCAGGGGGCGACCCCGCCGCCCGGCCCGGCCGGCTCGGCGTCGGCGTCGTCAGCGGCGGCCGGGTGGGTGCCGTCCTCGGCGCGGCGCTGCGCGGGGCGGGCCACGCCGTCGTCGGCGTCTCCGGCGTCTCGGAGCGGACGCGCGAGCGCGCCGACGCCCTGCTCCCGGGCGTGCCCCTCCTCGAGGTCCCCGAGGTGGTCCGCCGCGCGGAGCTCGTCCTCCTCGCCGTCCCCGACGACGTCCTGCCCGGCCTCGTCGCGGGCGTGGCCGCCACGGGCGGCTGGCAGGCCGGGCAGCTCGTCGTCCACACCGCCGGGATCCACGGCGTCGGGGTGCTCGCCCCGGCCCGGGCCGCGGGGGCCATCCCGCTGGCCGTCCACCCCGCCATGACCTTCACCGGCACCTCGCTCGACCTCGCGCGCCTCGTCGACTGCCCGTTCGCCGTCACCGCGCCGGGCCCGGTGCTGCCGGTGGCGCAGGCCCTCGTCGTCGAGATGGGCGGGGAGCCCGTCGTCGTCGCCGAGGAGGACCGCGCGACGTACCACGCGGCGCTCTCGCACGGCGCCAACCACGTCGTGACGCTCGTGGCCCAGGCGCGCGAGCTGCTGGCCGCCGCCGGGGTGGCGGACCCCGGGCGTGCCCTCGCCCCGCTGCTGCACGCCGCCCTCGACGGGGCGCTGCGCGCGGGCGACGACGCGCTCACCGGGCCGGTGGCCCGGGGCGACGTCGGCACGCTGGCCGCCCACCGCGCCGCCCTCGCGGAGCACGCCCGCCGCACCGGCTCCGACGACGTCCCGGCGGTCCACCGCGCGCTCGCCCGGGCCACGGCCGACCGGGCGCTGGCCCGCGGCCGGCTGGGGGCCGACGCGGTGGCCCGGCTGCTCGCGGTCCTCGCCGAGCCCGCCCCCGGCGCCGGGCCCGGCGCGGGCCCGGCCGGCCCGGGGGACGACGCGGTCTAGCGTCGGTGCCCGTGCGCAGCCCCGAGGTCGACCCGCCCGCCGCCCCGTCCGCGGGCGGCCCCGCCCTCGTGCGGACGCGCGCGGACCTCGCCCGCGCCCGGGCCGGCCTGCCCGGGCCCGTCGCGGTCGTCATGACCATGGGGGCGCTGCACGAGGGGCACGCCGCCCTCGTCCGCGAGGCGCGCCGCCGTGCGGCGTCCGTCGTCGTCACCGTCTTCGTCAACCCGCTGCAGTTCGGGGCGGGGGAGGACCTGGACCGCTACCCGCGCGACCTCGAGGGCGACCTCGCGCTCCTGGGCCGCGAGGGGGCCTCGCTCGTCTTCGCCCCCGGCCCCGACGAGGTGTACCCCGGCGGCCCGCCGCAGGTGCGGGTCCAGGCGGGGCCGCTGGGCGACGTCCTCGAGGGGGCCGTCCGGCCCGGCCACTTCGACGGCGTGCTGACCGTCGTCGCCAAGCTGCTCCACCTCGTGCGCCCGGACCTCGCGCTCTTCGGCCAGAAGGACGCCCAGCAGCTCGCGCTCGTGCGGCGGATGGTCGCCGACCTCGACGAGCCCGTGGAGGTCGTCGCCGTCCCGACGTCGCGCGAGGGCGACGGGCTGGCCCGCTCCAGCCGCAACGCCTACCTCGACGCGGACGGCCGCCGCGCCGCCGTCGTGCTCTCCGCCGCTCTCGCCGCGGGTGCCGCGGCGGCGGGCCGGGGCGCCGCGGCCGTCCTCGCCGCGGCGCGGGAGCGGCTCGCCGCGGAGCCGGGCGCCGTCGTCGACTACTGCGTCCTCGTGGACCCGCGCACGCTCGCGGACGTGCCCGACGACGCGGCGGGGGACGCGCTGCTCGCCGTGGCCGCCCGCGTGGGCACGACCCGGCTCATCGACAACGCGCCGCTGGGGCTGGCGCCGCCCGCGTGACCCGCGGGGCGGGCGGTGCGGCGCCGTCGCGGTGCGGGGCGGGCGGCCCGGCGCGGATAGCCTCGCCGCCGTGACCGACGCACCGCGCCCCGCCGAGACGACCGACCCCAGCGGCCCCACGGCCGCCGCCGGCAGCACCGAGCAGGAGCAGGTCCGCCGGGAGAAGCGGGCGCGGATCCTCGCCGAGGGCGGCGACCCCTACCCCGTCGGCGTGCCGCGGACGACGACGCTCGCCGCCGTCCGGTCGCGCCACGAGGGCCTCGGCGCCCAGGAGGTCACCGAGGACGACGTCGCCGTCACGGGCCGCGTCGTCTTCCAGCGCGGCCGCGGCAAGCTCTTCTTCGCCGTCCTCCAGGAGGGGGACGGGACGCGGCTGCAGGTCATGCTCGCCCAGGACGCCCGGCCGGACCGCGGCCTGCCCGTCGGCGTGGGCGCGGACGCGCTCACCGCCTGGAAGGCCGACGTCGACATCGGCGACCACGTCTCCGTCGAGGGCCGCGTCGTGACGAGCGGCACCGGCGAGCTGAGCGTCCTCGCGTCCGGGTGGCGGATGGCGTCCAAGGCGCTGCGTCCGCTGCCCAACCTCTACGAGGGCGCCGAGATGTCCGAGGAGGCGCGCGTGCGCGCGCGCTACGTCGACCTCGTCGTCCGGCAGCGCGCGCGGGACGTCGTCCGCACCCGCTCCGCCGTCGTGCGCAGCCTCCGGCACGAGCTCGAGGGCCGCGGCTACCTCGAGGTCGAGACGCCGATGCTCCAGACGCTCCACGGCGGCGCCAGCGCGCGCCCCTTCGTCACCCGCAGCAACGCCTTCGACCTCGAGCTCTTCCTCCGCATCGCCCCCGAGCTGTTCCTCAAGCGGTGCGTCGTCGGCGGTCTCGAGCGCGTCTTCGAGATCAACCGGAACTTCCGCAACGAGGGCGCTGACTCCACCCACAGCCCCGAGTTCGCGATGCTCGAGATGTACGAGGCGTACGCGGACTACGACGTCATGGCGGACCTCACCCGGGAGCTCGTGCAGGCCGCGGCCGTCGCCGCCTGCGGCTCGACGACGGTGACGCTCGCCGACGGCAGCACGGACGACCTCGGCGGGGCCTGGACCTCCGTGACGATGTACGGCTCGCTGTCCGAGGCCGTCGGGCGGACGCTCTCCGCCGCCACACCCGTCGAGGAGCTGCTGGCGCTCGCCGACCGCCTCGGCCACCCCGTCGGCGACGACCCGGCGGAGCGCCGGCACGGCAAGGTCGTCGAGCACCTCTGGGAGGAGGTCGTCGCGCCCACGCTCACGGGCCCGACCTTCGTCCGCGACTTCCCGGTGGACACCTCGCCGCTGGTGCGCGCGCACCGCACCGAGCCGGGCGTCGTCGAGAAGTGGGACCTCTACGTCCGCGGCTTCGAGCTCGCCACGGGCTACTCCGAGCTCGTCGACCCCGTCGTCCAGCGGGAGCGGCTCGTCGAGCAGGCCCGGCTGGGGGCCGCGGGCGACGACGAGGCGATGGTCCTCGACGAGGACTTCCTCGCGGCGATGGAGACGGGCATGCCGCCCACGGGCGGCGTCGGGATGGGAGTCGACCGCCTGCTCATGGCCGTCACCGGCCTGGGCATCCGGGAGACGGTGCTCTTCCCGCTCGTGCGCCCCCGCTGACGCGGCGCGCCCGCCGGGGGACCGGCCGGCGCCGTCCGGCGCGAGGTGGTCGGGACCGCTCCGCACCGCGGCCTACCCTGGACGGGTGGACGACATCTGGCCGGTGGTCGCGGCGCTCCTGCCCTCGGCGGCCGTGTGCGCGCTCTTCGTCGTCGTCGTGCGCAAGATGATCTCCGCCGACCGCGACGAGCGGTCCGCGCAGGCACGGCTGGAGGCCGAGGAGAGGCTGGCCGCCCGGCGTCGCCACGAGGCCGCGGACGACGCCGACAAGGGCGCCGACAAGTCCTGACACCCGTTCGGGTGGTAATGCGCAACCGCTTGTTTTTGACGGCGGTGATCCTCGCTGCCATCCTTCCCGCGACATCACGGGAAATGGCGCTGCCACTCGGGGGAGATTTCCACCGGCGCACCGGCCCCGGCACCCACGAGTCAGGAGCAGGGAATGGCGCAGAAGACGAAGGTCATCCTCATCGACGACGTCGAGGGCGGTGAGGCCGACGAGACCGTCACCTTCGCCCTGGACGGCGTGAGCTACGAGATCGACCTCACGAGCGAGCGCGCGGCGCAGCTGCGCGACGCGCTGGCCCCCTGGGTCGGCCACGCCCGCAAGTCCGGCGGCAGCGCCCGCTCCTCCCGCCGCAGCACCGGCAGCAGCAGCCGCTCGTCCGGCGGCTCGTCCGCGAGCGGCGTCGACACGGCCGCCGTGCGCGAGTGGGCCCGCGAGAACGGCCACACCGTCAGCGAGCGCGGCCGCATCTCCGGCACGGTCCTCGAGGCCTACAAGGCCGCCAACGGCTGAGCCGCCCCGCACGACGACGCCCCGGACCACCGCGTGGTCCGGGGCGTCGTCGCGTCCGGGGCCGGTCGGGGCAGTGCCCGGGCCGGGCTCAGGCGGGGCGCACCGGCCTGATCGTCCAGCTCGCGGAGGCGCTCTCGCCGTCGGCCAGGCGCTGCACGCCGACGCCGCTGTTGAGCGCGTCGGGCGGGCAGGTCATCGGCTCGAGCGCCAGGCCCGCCCGGTCCAGCGCCGGCTCGGGCCGGTCGGCGGTGTGGACCTGCAGCCACGGGAGCACGCGGGGGTCCCAGACGACCTCGCTGCCGAGCCCGTCCGGGCCCACGACCCCGGCCCGGACGAGGCCGTCGTCGTCGGGGACGAGGTCGGTCAGCGCGTCGTCCAGCTCGACGCCCGCGAGGGGGCGACCGCCGCGCAGGTCCCGGGGCGTGCCGTCGACGGGCCGGACCTCGCCGGGGAGCATCCGCTCGCCGAGGGCCTCGAGGTAGGAGCCGGCGGGGGCGGTGCCCGTCCAGTCGTCCACCCGCCCGCTGCCGGTCGTGAGGTACGGGTGCGGCCCGCAGCCCCACGGCGCGGGGTCGGCCGAGCGGCCGGTGCCGGTGACGGTCGTCGTGAGCCCGTCCGCGTCGAGGCGGTAGGTGACGTCGACGTCGACGGCGAAGGGGTACCCCTGCTGCGGCACCACGCGGGCGGAGAGGACGACGACGTCCGCCGCGTCGCCCGTGCCGCCGCCGGTGCGGACGAAGGGCGACCACGCGAGCAGGCCGTGGAGCGCGTGCCCGCGCGGCGGCTCCGTGAGCGCCAGCTGGTGCTCGACGCCGGACTGCCCGCCGACCCCGTCCAGCCGCCACCGGCCGTCGACGACGCGGTTGGGCCACGGCACGAGGACGGCGCCCCGGAACACGGGGCGCACCTCCTCCTCGCCGAAGGGGACCACGAGGTCCCGGCCCTCGTCGGTGAGGGACCGGAGGGTCGCCCCCACCTCGGTGACGACGGCGCGCAGGCCGCCGTGCTGCAGTACGTGCTGCTCGCCGCTGGGGTGCACGGCGCGACCCTAGCCACGCCCGCCGGCGGACCCGTCCCGGCGGTCGCCCGGCGCGGCGGGCGGGCGAGGGAGCCCGCTCCTAGGCTGGCCGCACCGGTCGTCCGGCCGGCGACGGCGGCCCCGCCAGGGGCGGCGAGGAGGAGACCCGTGTTCGAGGCAGCCGACATCCGTGAGTGGCGCGGGCAGCGCGTGGTGGACCAGGACGGCGAGAAGATCGGCGAGCTCGAGGCCGTCTACGTCGACACGGCGACCGACCAGCCCGCCTTCGGCACGGTCCTCACCGGCTTCGTCGGCCGGCGGAAGCTGACCTTCGTGCCCTTCGCGGGCGCGACCGTCGGGCCCGACTACCTCAAGGTCGCCTGGTCCAAGGCGGTCGTCAAGGACGCCCCGTCCATCGACACCGACGGCGAGCTGCTGGCCGAGGACGAGCCCGGGGTCCTCGCCCACTACGGGCTCGACGCCGGGACCGGCGGCGGCCGTCGGCTGGCGCGCCGCTGAGCGCGCGTCGGGGCCGGCCCTCGCCGCTGGCGAGGCTCGAGGCGTCCCTCAAGAAGCTCTTCGGCCCGGCGGAGCTGGGCCGTCACGACGACCCGTCGGCCGCGCGTCGGGACGCCGCGGGGGCGTCGCGGGCGGCCCACGCGGGGGCCTGGGAGACGGTCGTCAACTCGGACGGGCGCCGCTACCTGCGGGCTCGCGCCGACGGCGACGGCGGCTCGACGACGGGTGACGGCGCGAGGGCACCGCGGGACGCCGGGCCGTCCCCGGACGGCCCGGCGTCACCGCCCGCGGCCGACCGCGGCTGAGCCCGTCACCCGGACGGCGGAGCGTCCGTCGCCGTCCGCCGCGCCGCCGGCCCGGATGGCCGTTCTCGTCCCGCTTCGCGTGCCCGGGCGCCGTCACCGTGTGGCGCACCCCTCCACCGGATGGCCCCGTGCACCTCCCCGCGTGACCTACCGTTATCGCTCACATGCCCGTCGCGGCGGCACCCTGCCGCCGTCGACGACCGGCCACGAGGGCCGGTCGGGACGGGTGTTCTCGAGGAGGAGAGCGATGAGGAGCACCACCAGCTTCGCCGTGGCGGCGGGCACCGCGCTCGTGCTGGGTCTCGCCGGCTGCGGCGGCAGCGGCGCGGGCGGCGGCGGCGGGGCGGCCGGCGGCGGCGGCGCCGCGGGCGGCGACGGCGGCGGCGACGAGCAGCTGACGGTCGGCGTCTCGATGCCGACGCAGACGTCCGAGCGCTGGATCGCCGACGGCGAGGCGGTCGAGACCGGTCTCACCGACGCCGGCTACGACGTCGACCTGCAGTTCGCGGGCGACGACATCCCCACCCAGTCGCAGCAGGTCGACCAGATGATCACGCAGGGCGCGGACGCCCTCATCATCGCGGCGATCGACGGCACGGCCCTCGCCGGCCAGCTCCAGGCGGCGGCCGACGCGGGCATCCCCGTCATCAGCTACGACCGGCTCATCCGCGACAGCGACAACGTCGACTTCTACGTGACGTTCGACAACGAGGAGGTCGGGGTCCAGCAGGCCACGGCGCTGCTCACCGGCCTCGGCTACCTCACCGAGGACGGCTCCCCGGGCGAGAACCAGGGCCCCTTCACGGTCGAGCTCTTCGCGGGCTCGCTCGACGACAACAACGCCACCTTCTTCTGGAACGGCGCGATGAGCGTCCTCCAGCCCCTCATCGACGACGGCACGCTCGTCGTCGGGTCGGGCCAGACGACCATCGAGCAGGCCGCCACGCTGCGCTGGCAGCAGGAGACGGCGCAGAGCCGCATGGAGACGCTGCTGACGGGCTCGTACAACGGCGGCGAGCAGCTGGACGGCGTGCTGTCGCCCTACGACGGCATCTCCCGCGGCATCCTCACCGCCCTGCAGAACCGCGGCTACGGCTCGGGCGACCGCCCCCTGCCCGTCGTCACGGGCCAGGACGCCGAGATCGCGTCCGTCAAGCTCATCGCCGACGGCGTGCAGAGCTCGACGATCTTCAAGGACACCCGCCTGCTCGCCGACCAGGCGGTCACCGCGGCGGGCTCGCTCGTCGAGGGCGAGGAGCCCGAGGCCAACGACACCGAGACCTACAACAACGGCGTCAAGGTCGTCCCCTCGTTCCTGCTGCCCACCGAGATCGTCTACGCGGACACCATCCAGACCGCGCTGATCGACACGGGCTACTACACGGCCGAGGAGGTCGAGGCCGGGCAGGCCGACGGCTGACCCGCCTCCCGCGGTCCCGGCCGGGCGCACCGCCCGGCCGGGACCGCGACCCCCGTGCCCCACGAGGGGCCGCACCACCGCAGCACCCACCACGGCTGACAGGACAGGACCGGCGTGGACGACATCCTCACCATGAGCTCCATCACCAAGACCTTCCCCGGCGTGAAGGCCCTCTCCGACGTCACCCTCTCGGTGCGCCGCGGCGAGGTGCACGCCATCTGCGGCGAGAACGGCGCGGGGAAGTCGACCCTCATGAAGGTGCTCTCCGGGGTGTACCCGGCCGGCAGCTACGAGGGCGAGATCACCTTCGACGGGCAGCGCGGCGACTTCCGCTCCATCAGCGACAGCGAGAGCCGCGGCATCGTCATCATCCACCAGGAGCTCGCCCTGGTGCCGTACCTCTCCATCGCCGAGAACATCTTCCTCGGCAACGAGCAGACCGGCCGGACCGGGATGATCGACTGGCACCGCACCAACGCGGAGGCGGCGCGCCTCCTCCGCCGGGTGGGGCTGGACGAGAACGTCACGACGCCCGTCGGCCAGCTCGGCGTCGGCAAGCAGCAGCTCGTCGAGATCGCCAAGGCGCTGACGAAGGACGTCAGGCTCCTCATCCTCGACGAGCCGACCGCGGCCCTCAACGACACGGACTCCGAGCACCTTCTGGGGCTCATCCGGCAGCTCGTGGCCGAGGGCATCACCGCGATCATCATCTCGCACAAGCTCGACGAGATCTCGGCCATCGCCGACTCGACGACGATCATCCGCGACGGCCGCACGGTCGAGACGCTCGACATGCACGCCGGCGACGTCGACCAGGCCCGCATCATCCGCGGGATGGTCGGGCGGGACCTCGAGAACCGCTTCCCCGACCGCGTCTCCTCCCCGGGGGAGGAGGTCCTGCGGGTCGAGGACTGGACGGTGTGGCACCCGACGCAGGACCGCAAGGTCGTCGACGGGGCCTCGATCACCGTCCGCGCCGGCGAGGTCGTCGGCATCGCCGGCCTCATGGGCGCCGGGCGGACCGAGCTCGCCATGAGCATCTTCGGGCGCTCGTACGGGCGCGACATCACCGGCCGTCTCTACAAGGACGGCCGGGAGATCAGCGCGCGGACGGTCGGCGAGGCCATCAAGCACGGCATCGCCTACGCCACCGAGGACCGCAAGCACTACGGGCTCAACCTCATCGAGGACATCCGCCGCAACGTCTCCGCCGCCGCCCTCGGCAAGCTGAGCAACCGCGGCTGGGTGGACGCCAACGAGGAGGTCAAGGTCGCCGAGGGCAGCCGGCAGAGCATGAACATCAAGGCGCCCACCGTCATGTCGGTGACCGGCAAGCTCTCCGGCGGCAACCAGCAGAAGGTCGTCCTGTCGAAGTGGATCTTCGCGGACCCCGACGTGCTGGTGCTCGACGAGCCCACCCGCGGCATCGACGTCGGCGCGAAGTACGAGATCTACACGATCATCAACAGGCTCGTCGCCGCCGGGAAGGCGGTCGTGGTCATCTCGTCCGAGCTGCCCGAGCTCCTCGGCACGTGCGACCGCATCTACACGCTCGCCGAGGGACGCATCACCGGCGAGCTCCCCGTGGCCGATGCCTCGCAGGAGAGGCTCATGACCCTCATGACGACGTCGATGGAGGACGCCCGATGACCAGCACCCAGGACCTGGCGGGCAGCGCCCCCGCCGGCGACGGCGGCGCCCGCCCGCCCGCCCCGGCGGCGCCGCGACGGACGTCCAACGTCCTCACGCTCATGCGCGACAACGTCCGCACGAGCGGCATCTACCTCGCCTTCGTGGCGATCGTCCTGCTCTTCACCTGGCGCACGGACGGGGTGCTGCTCAGCCCGAGCAACCTCACGAACCTCGTCCTGCAGTACAGCTACATCCTCGTGCTGGCCATCGGCATGGTCATGGTCATCATCGCGGGGCACATCGACCTCTCGGTCGGGTCCGTGGTGGCGCTGACCGGCGCTGTCTCCGCCGTGCTCGTCATCCAGCAGGGCATGCCCTGGTGGGTCGGCATGGTGGCCGCGCTCGTCGTCGGCCTCCTCGTCGGGGCCTGGCACGGGTTCTGGGTGGCCTACATCGGCATCCCGGCCTTCATCGTCACCCTCGCCGGCATGCTGCTGTTCCGCGGCATGACGCTGCGGGTGCTCGACAACGTCTCGCTGTCGCCCTTCCCCGAGCAGTACCAGCAGGTGGCCAGCGGCTTCCTCAACGGCTGGTTCGGCGGCTACGGCTACGACGTCTTCACGCTCGTGGTCTTCGCGGTCGCCGTCGCCGGCTACGCGGTCACGCAGCTGCGGGCCCGCCGCGCCCGCCAGGCCTACGCCCAGCAGGTCGAGTCGATGCCGCTCTTCGTGCTCAAGCTCCTCGTCGTGGCCGCCGTCGTCATGGCCTTCGCGTGGCAGCTGGCCACGAGCCGCGGCCTGCCGGTCGTCCTCATCGTCCTGGCCGTGCTGATCCTCGTGTACGCCGCGGTGACGAAGTCGACGATCTTCGGCCGCCAGATCTACGCCATCGGCGGCAACCTCAGCGCGGCGCAGCTCTCCGGCGTCAACACCCGCAAGATCAACTTCTGGGTGTTCGTCAACATGGGCTTCCTGTCCGCGGTCGCGGGGATCATCTACTCCTCGCGCTCCAACGGCGCCCAGCCCGCCGCCGGCAACATGTTCGAGCTCGACGCCATCGCGGCCGCCTTCATCGGCGGTGCGGCGGTGACGGGCGGCGTCGGCACGGTCGTCGGCGCCATCGTCGGCGGCCTGATCATGGCCGTCATGAGCAACGGCATGCAGCTGCTCGGCGTCGAGCAGTCGACGCAGTCGATCATCCGCGGCCTCGTGCTGCTGCTGGCCGTCGCCTTCGCCGTGTACGCCAAGCGTCGCGGCTCCGGGGTCCGCTGACGCCGTCCCCCACGCCCCGACGCCCCGGCCCTCCCGCGAGGGGGCCGGGGCGTCGTGCGTCGCGGACCGCCCGGCGGGAGGTCGTCGGGGACGCGGACGGCGCCCGGGGACCTACGCCCAGGGCGAACGAGGCGACCGGAACACCCCTGCGCCGGTGCCGCGTTGAGCCGTACGACCCGGTGACCCCGGGACCGTGCGGGTGGACGTGTCCTGCACGGCCCGGGCGTCGTCCCACCCCGGGGATA